>SMWK01000294.1 GCA_004356895.1 Gammaproteobacteria bacterium | reverse complement strand
TCCTTCCGGTACATTCCCTTGCCAGGAAAGGGTATAAACGCGCACCGCATAACCGCGCGCCTGGCACGATCTGGCAATCGCCATGAAATCCCGCTGTAGACCTCCATACGGAAAATACTTGAACAACGCAAAAGCGATAACGGGACGCTTCGCCTTGGCGAAAATTTCCAGGTAGTCGACCGCTTTCTCCGCGAGCAGATAAATTTCTTTACGCTTCGCCACGGCGCTACCGTTTGTGCTCCAACGAGACCTTTGCTCCGAGGTCAACAGCTCCACTACCTGCTGATTGAAATCTTCCTGACGAAATGGCAGCGCCACGACCAGTCCCGCATCGGCATCTTTTAGGTAGTGGGCGTAACCGCAGTTGGGCGTCACCAATGCGGGTAAACCGGCGATCATCGCTTCGAGTATTACCATCCCCGCGTTTTCGTCATATGCCGGTAACAACAATCCATCGGCAGAGAACATGAACTGAGGCACATCGTCGCGACCGTCCAAGAACGACACCAGCGCATCCACGCCAAGTCGCTTGGCCATGCGCCGGAACGGTTCCGCGTTGTCGTTGCCAATGACAAATAGTCGGGTACGCCGATACAGAGTCTCAGGCAGCCCGTGCAGCGCTATCAAGGCGCGGTCCAGTCCCTTTTTTATGAACCCGGAACCAACAAAAAGCAACAGTAGCTCATCTTCGGTTACCCCAAACTCACGACGAAGTTTGGTGCGGATTTCAAGCTTGTTTACCGGTGCAGCCCGATCTTTGTCGATACCAGGCGGGAGTGGATAGAACCGTTCGGGGGGCGTGTGATAGTGCTTGCGGAAAAGCGGTGTCTGCACGTTGGAGATAGTTAAAATCTCCGTCTTGCTATCGGGGCCGAAAACAGCTCGTTCTGCGCTGACAAAATGTTTGTAACGAGGCAACAAACGATAGAAGGCGTTGCGCTGGGTACGCGCCTTCTCCTCATAACATGAATCCCCCGCATAGTAGACGTCCAGGCCTGGCATCTTGTTCAACCCCACGACCAGATCTACCGGCTGCTCCTCAAGGTGGTCACGCACCCATTCGGCAAAACGTTTATAGCGAGTGTGGTTAGTTAAGGCGGTGACCGGAACTACAACCAATTCGAAGCGGTCTTCGCGCAATTCAGCCGCGTTCCAGTGCAGGACGTACACCCGTACCCGGTGACCACGGTGCAGACATTCCCGGGTGATCTTCATCAAATCGCGCGAGATTCCCCCATGGGGAAAATATTTAAACAGGCAGAATGCGATCTGCATCGAACGTTTCCTGAGCCAGTTGCCAGACCCCTTCCGGGGCAAGCTTCGAGTAACAAGCGGGCGAAATGACTTGCTCCCGCCAGTACTGAGGCTTACCCCGATAGCCGCAAGTTCGCTGCAGGCACGGTGCACAAGGGAAATTTGCCTGGGCGATCGCGACCTTCGCTCCACGGCACCCCGTGAGTGCGCTATCGGTACTACCGTACATCACGAGCGTTGGCACGTTCAGCGCAGCACAGAGGTGGGCAAGACCAGAGTCCACACCAATGGCCAATTCTGCCTTCTCGAGACGGTCCGCCAGTTCAGCCAAGGGGACACGATCCCAAACTTCTGCTTCGGTCGCTTTCGCAATACGCTCGGCGCGTGCGCGTTCTACTTCGTCACCCCAGGGTAGAGCGACGCGATACCCCGCACCGGACGCCAACCGAGCGAGCTCCATCCACATCGATTCTGGCCACCGTTTGCTGGACCAGGTCGTACCATGGAGCAATACGCAGGTGCGCGACGGCGATACACCCCGAACAATTCCATAGTCGAGCTTTTCCGTATGAGGTAGCTCGTATCCAAGCGCACCGGCAAAGAGTTGGCGTTGCCGATCGATGGCATGCTGTCCCAATGCAACGCTAATTCTCCGCTGGTAGAACACCGCGGTGGCTCCTTCGCGCGCTGTCCTACGAGAGAATCCCGCCTTGAGGGTCCCCCGGCTCAGCGCAAGAATCGCACCACTTTTCAAAAGCCCTTGCGCATCGAGAACCAAATCGTATCGTTCAGATCGCAGTTTTTTAACGAACGTGCTCAGCTCAAAACGATTAGCGAACAGGTCTGTGCGCCAACGACGCCAGGCGATCGGTAGAACATTCTCCACTCCCGGATGACGGGCCGGAACCGTGGCAAATGCTTCTTCGACTACCCAGTCGAAGCGAATTCCCCGAGCATGTGCATCGGAGACCGCGGGCAACGCATGGATCACATCCCCTAACGAAGACATCTTGATCAGCAACACGCGCATCAAAGTACTTCGATGACCTGCCGAGGTGACAACTCATTCAGGCAGTTCATGTGCCCAAGGGGACACTCGCGCGCAAAACATGGACTGCAAGGCAGGTCGTTACGAACCACCACCGCATGCTCGCCTAATGGCGGTGTGAAATCCGCCGAAGTGGAACCGAAAATCGCCACAACGCGGATCCTGAGCGCTGATGCGATGTGCATCAAGCCGGAATCATTGGTCACCACCCGCTCGGCTTGGGCAATCAGATCCACGGCATCGAGCAGGCTTGTTTTTCCTGCCAGGTTAGCCAGTCCATTTGGTACCCGGGTTCCTATGGCTTTGCAGACGTCGATGTCTTTAGGCGAACCGATGAGCCACACCTGATGCCCTTCGGTTACAACATGCCGAGCCACTGCCGCATAATGGTCGGTGGGCCAACGCTTCGTTATGCCGAACTCGGCACCCGGACAAAGTACCGTCACCGGGTGGCTGAAATCGAGACCAAACTCACGCATTTTTTGCGCAGCGTTTTGCTCATCTACGGTAAGCGTTGGCACCGGGTAGGGCGGCTCGAGCCTGGAACCCGGGGGCAGCGCAAGGGCCATGAACCGTTCGATCATCAGTGGATGACGTTTGCCATCCAGGCGACGCCGGTCATTCAGGAAACCGATTCGTGCTTCACCCTGCCAACCCGTGCGGCGAGGGATCTTCGCCCACCAGGGGGTTAGTGCAGACTTGAAGGAGTTCGGCAACACGATTGCTTGAGTATATCCCTCGGCAACCAGGCTTAAGCCAATTCGACGGCGTCTGGCAAGGGCAAGCTCCCCGTGGGCCAGATCAAACTCGATTGCTCGCGCTACCCCAGGCATCCGCCACGCGAGAGGTTCGGTGGCTGGTGGCGCCAGCATGTGTATCTCCATATCGGGATCGTTTTGCCGCAGTATCTGTACCAGGCAATGCGCCATCACCATGTCGCCTACCCAGGCTGGAGCTACGATGAGCACCTTAGTCTTCGACAGCCCAGAGCGTTCAGCCATCTCAAGCGTCGCCGTTAGCCAGTTTGCCTTGCAAACTGCCAGAGCACACCCCAGGGAGCCGGGCTGGTGACCCTGTGCTGATCGCTGGCTAGATCGTTAAAGATACGTTGAATCCTCAAGATCGATCCGCTCCGTTGACCAGTGTGTGCCATTCAGGAAAGGCATTGCGTTTACCACGCACTTGATCGAAATAAGTGGTTTGCAACCGTTCGGTAATCGGGCCCCGTTTACCATCGCCGATACGGCGCCCGTCGAGTTCGCGTATCGGTAACACCTCGGCTGCGGTGCCGGTAAAGAAGGCCTCATCGCAGATGTAAACTTCATCGCGCGTGATGCGCCGTTCCTTTATCTGCAGGCCCATCTCATCGGCCAGGTGGAACACCGTATTTCGGGTGATCCCGTCCAGGCAGGAGGTGAGCTCCGGCGTATGCAGCACACCCTCTTTGACCAGAAAAATATTCTCACCGCTGCCTTCTGCTACGTATCCCTCGTTGTCCAACAGCAGTGCCTCATCACAGCCACTGTCCAACGCTTCATGCAGCGCGAGAATTGAATTGATGTAGTTACCATTTGCTTTCGCCTTGCACATCGTGATGTTCACGTGGTGACGGGTGTACGAAGAGGTTCGTACGACGATGCCTTTCTCCCCGCTGTCAGGATCCATGTAATCCGGCCAGGGCCAAGCCGCCACCATGAGGTTGACCGATAGATCTTTTGCTCTCAAACCCATGGCCTCGGAGCCAAGATAGACCATCGGACGAAGGTACCCCTCTGGAAGTTTGTTAGCACGAAATACCTCGAGCTGAGCTTCGCTTACTTCTTCTTTCGAGTAGGGAATTGTAATGCCCAGAATATGTGCTGAGTTAAAGAGCCTGTTGGTGTGTTCGTGCAACCGAAAGATGCAGGGGCCTTCAGGGGTGTCGTAGGCACGCACACCTTCGAAAACGCCAACGCCATAGTGCAGGGTGTGGGTAAGCACGTGTACCTTCGCATCTCGCCACGGAACCAAAGAGCCGTTCTGCCAGATCCAGCCATCGCGGTCCGCAAAGTCCGTTGTTGTCATAACTCAAGGAACCTCTGATCAATTATCAATTACTCACCGCGCTGTTCGGGCTTTCTGGCGAGGCGTGCTTCGCCAAAAAGATCCAACCAGGCCGCCATGATCCCAGGACCGTACTGAGAAAACACTTCTCTCGTACGCTCGTTGTCTGGCATGTCCAACTCGCTGCGATGCTGTTGTGCCCGAAGCGCGAGATAGGCTTCACGCAGGTGCTCCGCACGCTCAACGGGCAACAAGCCAAGACGCGCCGCGGTTTCCAGAATGCGGACAGTGTCCGAGAACTCCGCCATCTCCGGGTACTCGTTGGCCCAGGCCAAAACGAGATATTGCACCATAAATTCAATATCGACTATACCGCCGCTCGATCGCTTCAAGTCGTAACCGTGATCACCCTGGAACATCATGCGCTCACGCATCTTCGCTACCTCTACCTTGAGCCCGCCAGAATCGCGTGGTAGGCACAATACCTCGCGGCGAACCACCTCAAAACGTTCGCCAAACGCCGCATCGCCCGCCACCACGCGGGCGCGCACCAGGGCCTGATGTTCCCAGGTCCAAGCCTGGTGCAACTGATAATCCCTGAACGCTTCAAGGCTCGATACCAGGGTGCCGGCATTGCCCGATGGGCGCAGGCGCATATCGATTTCGTAGAGTGCGCCAAAGTACGTCGGCACAGTGATGATGTTCAGCAGCCGACGTATAAGACGGTGAAGAAATTGCGCAGCCTCAGCGGGTAGATCGTGCACGAACACGAGGTCCAGGTCAGATCCCGGTCCCAGCTCGATACCTCCAAGCTTGCCGTAGCCAACGACAATGAAGGGTCGTGGTTCGGCAAACTCTGGCAAGTGCTCCGCTACTTGCTGCCAGGCAAGTCTTGTCGCCTCCGTCAATACAGCTTCTGCCAGAACCGTTAGATAATCGCTGACATTCATCAGCGACAACGTGCCACGTACTTGAGCTGTAGCCACATTGAACAGATGATGTTCCTTAAATTCGCGTAGCGCATCCAACACCTTCTCAAATCCCTCGGGTTCGGCCGCGACAAGCTGACGGTGAAGCGCCGCGACGAGCTCGGCCGTATCCGGCAAGGCGTTGAGGTTTCGCTCATCCAGCAATACATCAAAAAATACCGGATAGCGGGCCAACTGTTCTGCCAGGAACAGCGACTTCGAGATGAGCTCTACGAAGTGTGCCAACGCGGCCGCGTTCTCCTCAAGTAACACCAAATAGGCTGAACGGCGCAACACCGCCTTCAGCACACCTACGGCTCTCGACAGAGCTAGATCGGGGTCGGGCATCAGACCTACCTGGTCAAGCAACAAAGGCATCAGTCGATCTAGACGCAAGCGGCTTTGTGCACCCACGGATGGCCGGTCTCGGGCAGCAATCAGACTCATCAATAGATTTCTAGTCGTTTCCAGATCGCAAAATCCGAATTCTTCAAGGGTATTGTTGTCTGAAAAATCCGCCCAGAGTAAGTGCGCGGATGTCTGACTCATGTCTTGTTCACCCACAAGTTCCCCGAACACTGCCTCGATAGCCGAGCGATGTTTATCGAGTGCTCGCATAAACGCGATGTAGCCGGCATAACCCATGCTCAATGCAAGCCGAGACCGGCTCTCCTCGCCCGACGGCAGGGAGTGAGTCTGACGATCGCCTTCGGCTTGCAGGCAGTGCTCAGCATCGCGCAGAAACCGATATCCATCTGCGAGAACTTTTGCCGAGTCGGGACTGATATGACCTAGAGCTATCAGGCGTGGAAGAACAGCGAGCAATCCCCTTTCCTGGAGCTCAGGCTGTCGCCCTCCCCAGACAAGCTGTTGAACCTGCACGGAGAATTCCACATCGCGGATACCACCCGGTCCCAGTTTTATATCGTCCGGGTCTTCTTTTCCGGCGCTGCGGCGAACCCTCATTTCACGCAACGCCGAAATCGCGCCGAAATCGAGATACTTCCGGTAGACGAATGGCTTGAGTTCTCTCAGCAACTGTTCGCCTGCATCGATGTTTCCGGCGCAGGGGCGCGCCTTGATGAACGCATACCGTTCCCAGTCACGTCCTTGGGTGGTGAAATAGTCCTCCATGGCGGAGAAATGCATGACCAGCGGACCGCTTGCGCCAAAAGGACGCAATCGCATGTCCACGCGAAACACAAAGCCGTCTTCCGTGACGACTTCCAGTGCTTGAATAAGCCGTTGACCCAGCCGAACGAAAAACTGCTGGTTGGTCTCACCACCTGTGGTGTTACCTGTCTTGGGGTACGCGAAGATAAGATCGACATCCGAAGACAGATTCAGCTCTTGGGCACCGAGTTTACCTAACGCGAGTACAACCATGCGCTGGGGCTCAGATGATCCCGCGCTGCGCGGCTCCCCGGCGGCCTGGACGGCCCAGGTATGAAGGTTCTGCAAAGCGCTGTGAATACAAACGTCTGCCAACTCTGATAAGACCGCGGTCGTTTCCTCCAAGCTTGCAAGCCTGTTGAGGTGACGCCATACCACCCATAGCTGAAATCGGCTGCGCTGTACTCGCAACGCACGTTGCAACGCCAGCATATCGCCGCTATTGCGAACTGCTGCAAAGACAGATTGGCGGATTTCCTCCGGTTTCGCCGAACGGTTGAAGCCGTGTTCAGCCAGCGCTCCCTGCAACCAGTGCATCTGGGCCTCGGCAGCATGAACGGCAAAGTCACTCAGCGCAAAAACACGAGCAGCCTCCGCTGGGAGGTGAAACGGAAATTTGGTCAGTGCCCGCTCTCCCTTCTCGGCAAGCGCAGCAGGAAGTTCGACTACGTTCACGAACGACTCAGGATCTACCCAAGCTAACGCTCAAGTTAAGCCCCTTACCGAACATCTAAGACTCCGAAGCAGGCGATACCCGTAACACTTCCGAGATGGTGGTGAACCCTGCACCCACCTTTTGCGCACCAGACAAACGCAGCGTGTGCATGCCCGTCTTGAGTGCTTGCTCACGCAATTTTGCGAGATCCATATCAGCATGGAGCACCGACTTGATCTTTTCGGTCATCGGCATGAGCTCATAAATGCCCATACGACCCTGAAAACCTGTATCGCGGCACTCGAGACAACCTACAGGCGCAAAAACTCCAGCTGGGGGTTTGGCACGAAACGGTTTGGTGAGAAGCTGCCACGCCTCGATATCGACAGCCTCTTCCGTCTTGCAGTGCGGGCAGAGTGTGCGGACCAGGCGCTGGGCCATAATTCCCAGCACGGTTGCCTTGATCATGAATGCAGGTACACCCAGATCCAACAACCGGGTGACCGCGGTGGGTGCATCGTTTGTATGTAACGTGGAGAGCACCAGGTGGCCAGTAAGCGCCGCCTGAATTGCCATCTCAGCGGTCTCCAGATCACGGATCTCACCGATCATGATAATGTCAGGGTCTTGACGTAGCAGCGCACGCACTCCCGACGCGAAACTCACTTCAATGTTGTGTTGCACCTGCATCTGATTGAAAGACGCCTCCACCATCTCGATGGGATCTTCAATGGTGCAGACGTTAACCTCTGAGGTCGCCAGCTGTTTGAGCGTGGAATAGAGTGTCGTGGTTTTACCCGATCCGGTGGGACCGGTCACTAGCACGATGCCATTCGGCGTGTGGATCATGTTCTGCCACCGGTCGTAGTCTTCGCCCGTCAGACCGAGTTCCTGGAAGCTGCGTAACAACACATCCGGATCGAAGATACGCAAAACCATCTTCTCTCCAAAAGCCGTGGGCAACGTAGACAGCCGCAGTTCGATCTCTTCACCATCGACGTTTTTAGTTTTTACCCGTCCGTCCTGCGGTCGGCGTTTTTCCGCGACATCCATTCGCCCAAGGATTTTGAGGCGGCTTGTTACAGCAGCGTTTACTGCCAGCGGCAATTCGTATACATGATGTAGAACCCCATCGATACGGAACCGGATCAAACCTTTGTCGCGGCGCGGCTCGATGTGGATGTCACTGGCCCGTTGCTCGTATGCATATTGCAACAACCAATCCACAATGTTGACTACGTGAGCGTCGTTGGCCTCCGGAGATTTGAGCGAACCGAGTTCGAGCATCTGCTCGAAGTTGGCAATGCCCGACACCTCAAAACCCGCATCTTCTGCCTTTGCCACGGAGCGGGCCATTGTGTACCACTCGAGCGTGTAGCGACTTAGATCGGCGGGATTGCAAATAACGCGGCGGATTCTTCTGCCCCGTAACGTTTGCGTGAGCATACCTTCCCATTGGTACATGTAGGGTTGAGCGCTAGCGAGCACTACTTCATCGTCTGTGACTTCCACCGCGAGAATGCTGTGCCGCTGCGCGAAGGCATAAGACATGACTTCCGTTACTGCGTTGACGTTGATCCTCAAAGGTTCGATGCGAAGATAAGTCTGACCGGATTTCTGGCACAACCACTGGGTCATCGTTTCGAGATCGAGTGTGTGCCCTGGATTGTTACGGTTCTCGTACTCGCGACTCGCGACAACCTCGAAAGGATGTTGCACGAGCTCTTTCTTGGTGCGTGGAGCAATGAGGATATCTTCCGCCTGGCGCTGGCTGATGAAACCTTCCTCCACCAGATCATCCAGCACGACGGGCAGATCCATCAGAAGTTCCTGGCGATTATTCAGGGATTCCTGCGGTGTATGTGTTGTTGCCAGACCCGCAGAATTCTCCGGCGCTCCAGGCGCTGGATTCGGGTGCTCAGAGGACAGAGGCGTGGCCACGTATATCCCTGCTTTAGCCAAACTTCCTCAGTAAAATCCAACACTTAATCATTTGCAACCTCATCTCAAAGCGAGTTTGACACAGTTCACACTCTCGCCGACAAGTCTCAAGTACTTCAAGCGTTTCCGGGACGGTTTGGCGGGCAGCGAGGGTAAGGTAAGATTCGAGGCCTTTGACTCGGTTGAAGGCTCGGTGGAAGACTCGATCGAAGACTCAGTGGAAGACCAGGTAGATTCAGTGGACACAAGTGAGTACGCAAGCTGGTTTCGGGACTCGACTCCGTATATCAGTGCCCATCGGAACAAGACTTTCGTGGTGTTGCTGGGGGGCGAGGCACTGGCGCACCGCAATCTAACCAATATCGTCCACGATCTCGCTTTGCTTCATGTGCTCGGAGTTCAACTGGTGGTGATACATGGAGCGCGCCCACAGATCGACACTGCATTGCCTGGTAGTACATTTCATGGTTCACGCCGCGTGACCGATGCGATCGCCATGGAAACCATCCTCGGGATCTATGGGCAACTCAGCGCCAGGCTCGAAGCGCTCTTCTCGACCGGCTTACCGACGAGCCCCCTGCACAACACGGACATTGCCGTAGTATCGGGAAACTTCGTGACCGCTCGCCCAATCGGCGTGGTGGACGGGGTGGATCATCTGTTTACAGGAGTGGTGCGTAAGGTGCACGCCAAGAGAATTGACGCCGCACTTTCGAACAATGCCCTGGTGCTGATCTCACCGGTTGGATACTCCCCCTCCGGGCAGGTTTTCAACCTCGCCTCGGACGATCTTGCCGCCGACGTCGCTCTCAGTCTGCATGCCGACAAGCTTATCGTTTTTGACGAGCAACCCTATGTGACAGATGGCTCGGGAAACTCCCTGACCAATCTGACACCCGTCCAACTGGATGCGCTGTTAGACAACTTTGCACCCTCGAGCGCACGGACGAACCGGCTGCGTGCTTTACTCAAGGCTTCGCGCGGTGGTGTGAAGCGATGCCACAGCGTGTGTTTTGCCGATGATGGCGCACTTCTCGCCGAGTTATTTACCGCCCGGGGGCGGGGAACCCAAATCAGCGAGGCGCACGCCGATCTGGTACGCCCGGCGACTAATGCGGATGTGGCAGGAATCGTCGAGTTGATTCGACCACTCGAAGAGGCCGGTGTACTGGTGCGTCGCTCACGCGATCGATTGGAGCAGGAAATAGAACGTTTTCTAGTCGCCGAGATCGACGGCATCGTGGTTGGCTGCTGTGCGCTCTATCCGTGCGGCACAAGCGCCGAATTAGCCTGTGTGGCCGTTCACGAATCCTACCGCCAGACTATGGGGAATCCCGGCATCGGTGTCAGTTTGCTGCACGCCGCCGAAGCCGTGGCGCTACGCGCAAGCCTCGATAGCTTGTTTGTGCTGACCACGCAGACGCGCGACTGGTTTCTGGAAAACGGCTTCACCGATACGGATATCGATAAGCTACCCGCGCCCAAGCAGAGCCTGTATAACTATCAACGCAACGCCAAAGTGATGGTCAAGAAGTTAGTACGTCAATCACCCGGAAAGGCAACATGATCGACAAACGTCCTTTTTCTTCTCGTGTCGTTGATGGCGTAGAGCAAGCGCCAAGCCGAGCAATGTTGTATGCCGTTGGTTTCAAGAAGGAAGACTTCAAGAAGCCGCAGATAGGCATTGCGTCAACCTGGAGCATGGTGACGCCATGCAACATGCACATCAACGAGCTTGCCGAGGCGGCAGCAACAGGTGCAGACGAGGCTGGCGCGAAGAGCGTGGTGTTCAACACGATCACCGTTTCCGACGGCATCTCCATGGGTACACCAGGCATGCGCTACTCGCTGGTGTCTCGCGAGGTGATTGCGGACTCGATCGAGACCGTGGTTGGGGCACAGGGATTCGACGGTTTTGTCGCCATCGGTGGATGCGACAAAAACATGCCTGCTTGTGCAATGGCAATTGCGCGCCTGGACAGGCCAAGTGTCTTCGTTTACGGCGGCACAATTCTCCCGGGCAAAGAGCGACGCGATGTAATCTCCGTTTTCGAAGCGGTGGGACTCCATGCCGCCGGTAAGGTGTCCGATATCGAATTGCAAGAGGTTGAGGCTACCGCCATTCCCGGTCCGGGTTCCTGCGGCGGCATGTACACCGCCAACACGATGGCTTCCGCCATCGAAGCCCTCGGCCTCTCCCTGGCAAACAGCTCCGCCCAGAACGCCGTGTCCAACGCCAAACGCAAAGACAGCTACAGCGCCGGGGCGGCCGTTTACCACCTCATTGAGCGCGGCATTAAACCGAGCGACATCCTATGCCTCGAAGCGTTCGAGAACGCAATCACAGTAGTCATCGCGCTCGAAGGCTCGACTAACGCTGTTTTGCATCTGCTTGCAATCGCAAACGCTGCAGGCGTACCTCTGGAGCTCGATGATTTCACGCGTGTTGGTCTGCGCGTGCCGGTTCTCGCCGATATGCGCCCATCAGGACAATATTCGATGAGCGAGCTCATTGATGTGGGTGGTATTCAACCTCTGATGAAAATCCTCCTCGACGAAGGTCTCCTGCACGGTGGCTGTCTGACCGTTACCGGGCACACGATTGCCGAGAACCTGGCTGGGGTCGAACCTTATCCCCCGGAACCGCAAGTCATCCGCCCTTTGAGCAACCCGATAAAAAAGGACTCTCACCTGATCGTGCTCTACGGAAACCTTGCGCCCGATGGTGCCGTTGCCAAAATCACCGGGCACGAGGGCCTTTCTTTTGCAGGTATCGCCAAGTGTTTCCACGGTGAAGAAGCGGCCATGCGGGCCATACTGGATGGGCAGATCAGCAAAGGAGACGTTGTAATCGTCCGCTACGAAGGTCCACGTGGTGGTCCCGGCATGCGTGAGATGTTGAGTATTACCAGTGCGATCAACGGCCTTGGCCTCGCACAGGACGTCGCGTTAGTCACCGATGGCCGTTTCTCCGGGGGATCGCACGGTTTTGTGGTTGGACATGTCACCCCCGAAGCTTTTGACGGTGGTCCGATCGCACTCCTCGAAAATGGTGACGTCATCACCGTAGACGCAGTGCAACGCGAGATCACGGTCGAGCTGAGTGAAGAACAGTTGAACCAGCGCCGGGCGCAATGGGAACAGCCCGCACCCTACGCAACTAAAGGCGTACTGGCGAAGTACGCCAGGCTAGTAGGCACGGCGAGTGAAGGCGCCGTGACTGATAACTAACCATGATCGACGACAAAGTAGGCCAACGGGGAACCGAGCTCGCTCGCAGGCAGATACTCGAGCCGGGGGAGGCCTCACCCTGGCATGTCGATCCATACCATCGTTTCTCGGTCGTCATCAGAGGTAGCGAGCTTAAGATTGAGTATCGCGACGGTGACGAAGATCACCTTACGGTGACACCTGGCGAGGCTGGGTGGGAGGAACCCAGCGATCGAGTGCACCGGGCCGTGAACGTTGGCATTGACCCCTATGAGGAAGTCACATTGTTCTTCCTGGATCAAGCCAATTCGGTCCCGCAACCGCAGCAACCTGACCGGTAGCCGTGTTCTACCACCAAACAAGAATTGTTTTGGATACAGCAAATGAGCGCATATCTCATCGTCGACATCACCGTCCATGATCAGGACCGATACCTCGAATATGTCAAACTTGTTCCACAGTTGATTGAGAAACATGGCGGTGATTATCTGATTCGAGGTGGCAACGCGACGGCTCTAGAGGGGGGCTGGCAACCCGAAAGGCTCGTCTTGGTACGCTTCCCCGATGCCCAATCCGCCCGTGCATTCGTCGCAGACCCAGATTACGCACCGGTCAAAGCCATCCGCCACCAAGCGGCGGATACCAATCTCTTACTCGTGGAGGGTGTCTAGACTGGGAGTACCCTGATGACCGATGACCAACCCTCCACCGTCCAGCGATCGGGCTCTGATGGCGCATCCAGTGTTGTTACGCTAGAGCGTCTACAAAAAATCGCTCGTTTTCTTAACCCCCTAAAGTGGGTCTCGTTGCTCGGCTTCGCGATCTTCGTCAGCACGTTCATTTTCAGCATCATCGGAGCTAGCCTGGATCGCTATGTCATCCCTTCGGTCATCGGGGGCATGTGGACGATGCTTCTGTTTGCGTTTATCACCGGGTTTCAGGTAATACCGGATCACGCTCCCGCCGATGGCTCCATTACCGAGCGGATGACCGCTCAGATGGCCAGAGCCGCCTATTGGGTGCTCGCGATGTTGACGGGTGTTGCTTCACTCGGCGCGCTCCTGATGACCTTCCGTTTGCTGGTTATCTGGAGTACCGGGAACGGCACCTGATACCCCATCACTCGGAGCTCCTTGTCCCAACAATCAGCAACGATTGGCTTGACGCGGCCTGCCGGCTCAGGAATCGTGGTACTGCTGCCTACCCCGGGTGCGCGTATTGCTAACCGATTGACTGGAAGCTAACCATGAGTCACTGGATTTACCTAACCTTGGCCATCGTCACAGAGGTGGCTGGAACAATTTGCATGAAACTCTCGAACGGCTTCGAGCAAACCACGTACTCGGTTCTGGTATTCGTCTTTTACGGCTTCTCATTCTACCTGCTGACAATCGCTCTGAAGCACATAGACGTCAGCATCGCTTATGCGATCTGGGCCGGTGTCGGTGTCGCACTCATCTCGGTACTCGGACTGGTAATATTCAACGAGTCCTTGTCCACACTGAAAGTACTTTCACTCCTGGCGATCGTTGGCGGCGTGGTCGGGCTCAATCTCTCTACAACACCGGGCGCGTAGTGAAGTTCGCCGCACTCGCGTTTGCAGCGATTGGCGTGATCGCCGTCGGGTCTCTTTTCGTTGTGGTTCTGATACCAGGATTTTTATGCGAAAACATGCTCATCGAGGAGGTGTTTTCACCAAACGGGGAAATGAAAGCCGTTGTTTTTCAGCGCGAGTGCAGCAGCTCGAGCGACTACTCCACTCAGGTGTCCATAAACCCTGCGAGTTCCGAGTTGCCGAGCGGTGTGGGTAACATCTTCATCGCAAACACGAACAACGGCGCGGCACCGCGTTCGGCAACGGGTGGTCCTGTGGTGAAAGTCCGTTGGCGGGATGCGACGTCCCTGGAGTTAACACATCATCCGGACGCCAGGGTCTTTCTGGCGGAGCCCCTGATCGACGGCATCAGGGTCGGGTACGATATCCGGTAGTATCAGACACAAGGTTCCAGATCCAAAGTAGCGAAGATAGCGCATGCTGTTCACTAAGCGATTACACGAACCTATTCAGAACGGCGAAGTGACTTGCAGTGTCCGCATCTGGAAACGGCCTCGGGTGAAACTGGGCAACAGCTACGTGCTGGGAAACGGACGAGTAATAGTCGACAAGCTTTATCAGATCGAGCTGGATGACATCACGCCTTCATTGGCAAGGAAGTCGGGGTTCAGTGGCGTCGCCGACTTGCTCAAAGTAGCCAAACACGGCATGGGAGAAAACGTATACCTCATCGAATTTCATTACGAAAGTTAGCCCTTCCGACTAATCCAATGCTCAACCGAACCATAGCTGCCGTCATTGTGGCCGTTGCCATGAGCGCGTGTGCAAGCTCGGGCAAGATCAAAGAACTCGAAGACGGTGACTGGCAGATCGACTGCTCGGGCGGCTTCTACAACTGGTCGGGCTGCCACAGTCTGGCAAAACGTATCTGTGGCAAAGGAGGATTCGAAATCGTGTCCCAGATTACCAATGAAGGCGGGTCGAACGTAGGGTCGAACGATTGGTCAGCGGCGGGATCCATCATTACTCGCTCGATGGTGGTCAGTTGTCGGTAAATTGTTAATCGCCGAACGGTCAAAAGTTCTTCACTCTTCGGATTCCACCCTATGTCATACCAAAAAATACCGGATGAGTTCCCCCTCCTGAGGTGCAAGGGTTTACGGTTGCGGGAGATGAATGAATCCGATTTACCGGCCTGGTATGCGCGATTGACGGATGCGGAATCTGCCGCTCTGGCCGGAGATCCAGTGGCAACTTCCATACGCGATGTCGAGGCAGGACTCGCACATCATCGAAAAGCGTTTCGTGAGAAAAACGGGATCCGCTGGGCCATAGTTCCTGACGAACTCGGCACTTCCGTGGGTAGCTTCGGCTTTGACAACTTCGACGAACCCAATTTGAGTGTCGGCCTCGGCGGCGCCATCGCTCGAGTGCATTGGAGGCGAGGTTTTGCCTCGGTAGCTTGTGCTGCGATCATTGAATATGCCTTCGACGTGTTGGAAATCGAGCGCATTCAGGCAGAAACACTGACAGTGAACCCGGCGGCGCTCAGGGTTCTCGAAAAGCTGGGTTTTCAACGAGAGGGGTTGCTGCGCGGGTATCAATTGTACGAAGGGGAGCGCCGGGATTTTTTTCTGTATGCGTTGCTGAATCCAGCCTGATTCATACTCGGAGCCGATGCTCAAGTACCTCATGAAGTTGACTCAAACACTAGGTTCCTCTTCGTTCGGGAAGGATGTGGACGTTCCTGCTCTGACCGCGACGGTAGCACGGCGCTACATCGACAGTGTCTTCGAAGGTTACTCACCGGCAGATAAAAACAGAGCGATAAGAGGGCTGATGGACAAATTATGATGTCGTTGTGTTCCTATTCGTGGCGTTTCGCACACCGTGCAGGCCGGCCCGGTTAGCGTATAGTGATTAACGTCAACGAAAACGTACGGCACCCCACCATGGATTCGTCTCGCAGGAATTTTTTGCTAACATCTTCAGGAGCCGCACTAGGCACGTTCTACGCAGCAGGACTCACCGCGGCTGAAATCGAAACCGCCAACCTTGACCCAAACTGGGCTGCAAGCGGACTTTCGACGGGTTCACCCATACCGCTCCGTCATAAGTCGATTCCCGGTTTTCTATCCGAAAAGCAACTCGCAATCCACCATACCTCGCACTATGGTGGCGCCTTACGCGGTTACTCGGCGCTCGACGATAGTTTGCAATCTGAAACTGCATTTGCCTCCGATGCGCTAGGCGCCATGCTGCGATCCCGGGTGAGCAAGGCAAACAGCGTAATCCTCCACGAAATCTACTTCGCCCGACTGGCGGATAGAGCAAATAAGCCCCAAGGAGATCTTGCCGCAATGATCCGCAAGCGCTTCGGATCCTTCGACAAGTGGGAAGCAGATTTCATCGCCGCGGGCAAAAGCGCTGCGGGGTGGGCGTTGCTCGTCCACCACCCGGTCAACGGTAAGCTCTACAACGTTGCGAGCGATGAACATGCCGTGAGCGTCCTATGGATGGCATCGCCACTGGTCGCGATGGATACTTACGAACATGCTTTTTACGTCGACTACGAAAACCGTAAGGCTGAGTACATCGAGAAGTTCGTAGAGCACGTCGACTGGGAAGCTGTACAGAGCGGCTCCATTTAGATCCTGTAGCTTTTACTCAGCAGGCTTGCTTAGAGTACAGCGTGACGAAATCCAAACTTGGCCATAGGCGAATGAAGCTCCTATCCAGAATCCTATTCCTTATGACGGTGGCCGCTGCTTTCGGGTGCGAACCTGAGGTAGGCAGCGACGCCTGGTGCGAGAACATTGCTGAGAAACCGAAGGGCGAGTTGACCATGAACGAAGTCAGTGAGTTCGCAAGCGCCTGCATCTTCAAAAACTACCAGAACGACGAGTAGCGCGGCAGTGTTCGTGCCCGAAGATTTTGCGGTTCCTGCGGAGCACAGCAACGATCGACTACGCCTTAGGATGTTATCGGTTGCAGACGCACAGAAGGATTACGAAGCAGTTGTGGAAACTCGAATTCGCCTGCGCAAATCTTCTCATCACGGCTGGCCTCGTGAAGGCTTCACGCTCGATGAAAACATAGCCGATCTGGAAATACACGAGCGCGAATTCAACAATCGCGAAGCCTTTGCTTATACGGTAGCCTCTTTGGACGAGTCCAGGGTTCTGGGCTGTGTATACATCAATCCCGGTGATGTGCAACACGATGCCGTGGTTCGCTTATGGGTACGTGACAGCGAGCAGCGTATCTTGGCTTTCCTGATGACAACGGTGCAGGCGTGGGTGGCCGATGTCTGGCCATTTACCTCCGTGCGGTTCGAGAATATCGGCTGACAACCCTGAGCGGCACCCCTCAAGCAATAACGAGCACCACCGTGGCATAATCGCCGGTTCCGAGGAGTCAGGGGGCCAAATGAGATTCACCATGAAAGTCACGCAGGACCTGCGCAGGTCAGTTGGATGAAGATTCTCCGCTGGTTGACCACACCCATTTCGTTTCTCGCCCTTTGCGGCATCCTTCCCCTGCTCGGCTATTTCATCGTCAATTGGTTCGATCGGTTTTGCGCACCTGAGCAGTTTATCGCGGGATCCTGCGTTGCTACATGGCACGCGTCAGCGATCGATGTGACGATATACGGAGTCACTTTCGTATTGAGCCTGTTGCTCGTGGTCGTACCAGCCGCTATTGCACCGGCTGGGAAAAAAATCACTTCCCTGGTTGCTTTCCTGCTCTGGGTAGTGATGTTGGGCGCAGCCAGTTTCCTGTTTAGTGGGTTACCAGGCTCGATGGGAATCGGTTGGGCAGTGCTTGCGGTTCCCATGGCGATCGCTGCCATTGGCGGGGGCATCGGTCTGTTAGTCGTTCGCTCGCGAATGGCAAAACCCGTTTGAGATCTTGTTTGGTCTCGCAGTTCTTATCGTCTACCCACAAAAACCTGCAGCCTGAATTTACGATCTGATTCTGGAAAAGCCGTGTACCGAACGCTTCTGCTGGTTTGTGGGGTTTACTACCTGGCGATGGGCATCTTCGGTGCCATCAGCTCATCGATGTGGCTTTTGCATACATTCACTTTCGACGTTCATCCCGGCAGTGCCCAGATGCTGGCATTTGCCACCGGATTCGCCGGATTACTTATCATCACATGCGCCACGATCAACGAATCCAGTCCGCGCGCCCTCGTTTGTATTGCACTCATCGTCGGCCACTTATGGAACCTCTCGGCACACGTTTTCAACTACATCGAGGGATACGAAGCCAATCTCGCCGCCGCGACCTTAGTCAACCTCCTGGTGGTGGTGGTGGCAATCATTGTCATCACGAGAGTCATGCGTCCCGCACTACCGGCTCAATCATCCCAAGACAAAGAGTGATCTGTCCGGCTTGCTCAGAGAGTGCCACAATGGCGTCTGGTGGGCGTGGCGAGATCCCGTGTACTGTCCCGAACATAACAAATTCAATTCTCAGGTATTTTTCCTACACATGAGTTACCACACCCATTTACCAAACCGGACACGTCCGTGAATACCGACGAGCCAACTCAGGGCGATCAGGCTTTTGCAGGCAAGAGCGTGGATACCGCGACGATATCCACGCCACGCCGTGTGTTGGTATACGGTCTGCTCGCTGCCATCGTGGTGATCATGATCGGCTACTGCCTACTTCTGGTGCTGACCGAAGAGTTAGTCCAGAACCGTTTCATTCAGATGCTCGTACTCGTTTACCCCTTCGTCGTTGGCCTCACCTCCCTCGCCTGCATTGCCTACACCCATATGACGAGCTACGTGAGCGAATTCAAAATCGGCTGGACGGTGGTCATTGCTGCCGGTGCTCTTTTGAGCCTCAGCGCCTTCGTCCTGCCAACCTTCTGGTATCTACAAGTGTGGACACCGTTTCGAGGAAAAAGCCCGGCTTCCGCCGAAGAAGCAGCATGACTCTTGTCGAACTATCGCAAAACAATCCAACATGACAACCGATGCCAAGACGTTGTCCGGCACCCAGCTGGAGTTTTACTTCTCTCCGGGAAGCCGTTACTCCTACCTTGCCTTGAGCCAGGTACCAAAGCTCGAAACCACTTACGATGTGCGCTTCGAATGGATTCCGGTGACGGGATCGACCGTGCGCAACCTGCGCGGTGCAGACCCGTTTCTAGGACCGCCATTGTCCGGACAGTATGATTGGAGTTATCGACAGGCGGACGCTGAAGCCTGGGCAGATTATTACGGCATCCCATTTGTCGAGCCTACTGACCATCTGTTCGACGCGGACCTTCTGGGAAGAGGTGCAATCGCTGCAAATACGTTCGGTCGCCTGCGGGATGTTGCCTGGGCACTCGCCCGGGAAGTTTACGAGTACGCCAGCTGGCCGCTAAATGAGGAGGTAGTGCTCTCCACCGTGGAATCTCTCGGTCTCGACCGTTCTGCCTTCGCGGAACGCCTAGGCGCCCGGGAAACATTTACCTCCATGGCGGCAAACTGTCAGCGTGCGGTCGACCGCGGCGCTTTCGGCACGCCGACTTTTTTCATAGACGAACGCATTTTCTGGGGCAACGACCGGATTGTGCTCTTGCGCCACGCACTGGACAAGCTTAAACGTAACTGACTGATCCTTAAGTAACAGAGTAGCCAATACCTAACTCCGGACGTAGGCTGTACATCATCCTACCCGGAAACCAAGGGACCAACCTACCGGCCCGGGCCAGCTTCACGAGTGAGAGTTTTACCATGTGTCGGAACATCAAGACGCTCTACAACTTCGATACCCCCACAACGAAGGAGGAAATGCACGCTGCATCAGTACAGTTCGTGCGCAAGATCAGCGGTTTCACCAAGCCGTCTAACATCAATCATCAACCGTTCAACCACGCGGTGGAGGAAATCGAGCGTGTCGTGGCGGAACTGCTCGATTCGCTTGCCACATCAGCTCAGCCGCGCAACAGAGAAGCGGAGGCTGCGAAGGCAAAGGCCCGAGCCGTCGCCCGGTTTGGCTGAATTTCGCTGAACACCTGATGGATGGACCTACGTTGTTATGGGGGCTGTTGTTCAGCTCGATCGGTGTAGGCTACTTCGTGTACGGTCGCAAACAGCGTAAGCTGATGCCGTTCGTATCCGGCGTTGGGCTGATCCTCGCTCCCATGTTCGTATACGAGGTCGGTTGGCTCCTGGGCCTTGGCGCCGCCCTACTGGTGTTGCCACTCCTGATCAAGAACTGAATCAGTCATGCCCGATCAACACGCCAAATCCTATTTGCAAGGTAAACCCGACGCCTGGCTGGATCATCCGTTCGGACCCGACGTTGCCGTCTACAAGATCCGTGGCAAGATGTTCGCCACGTTTGGCTATGAAGGAGACGTAGCAAGAATCAATCTCAAGTGTGACCCGGAAGAAGCAATGGCACTCCGAGATATTTTCGCCTCGGTGCTGCCGGGTTACCACATGAACAAAGCCCATTGGAACACCGTGATTCTCGACGGCTCGATACCCAAAGGAGAGATCGAGCGCATGATCGATCGCTCATACGGTTTGGTCGTGCGCGGGCTCAAGAAGGCGGAACGAACCGCTTTAGAGGTGCGCCATGGCAGCAACTCCCTTTACAAGTAACTCGTCAGAGTGCGGTTACGAACTAAGGAGACAGTAAGATGACACAATCTGAGCAACGACCTTCCGTTTGGGTGGGCCATATTGTACTGAACGTAGGAGATGTCGCAGCCTCTAAGGCGTTCTTCGTCAAGCTGGGAATGCGCGACGTGGAACCACAAGCGAGTGTCGGAATCCTCGAGCTCAGAGGCGGAACTCACCTGGTGATACTACCAACAGATCACCCGGCGGCCGAAGACGCGCAGGCATCGTTCGATCTCATGGTTGAAGATATCGAGGTCACCCATGCGAGTTATCTCGAGATGGGGATCGATCCTTCGCCAATGACATCCAACAAAATTCACACATCCTTTGAGATCCGCGAACCGGGAGGCCATCGAATCACCGTCAATTCGACTCACGTGAGCGATCACCCGGTCTAACAGTAATAACCCACTAAGGGACCCGGTGAATCAGCTCGAAATACCAACTACCACCATCAGCGCCTGGTGCAGATGGATACTTAGCGGCACTCAAAT
>SMWK01000293.1 GCA_004356895.1 Gammaproteobacteria bacterium | reverse complement strand
CGATAACCATCTTTTTACCTGGGGCCATCTCCGCCCGGATGGCGTCTACATCCGAGATCGTACGAAGGTAATGAATTCCGGGAAGATCACTCCCTGGAAGATTCAACCGTCGTGGTCGACTCCCGGTTGCAATCAGCAGCTTTTCGTAAGGGATTGTCTCGTCACTATCCGTAGTTACCGTCTGCGCGACGGTGTCGATCTGCTCGACACGCACGCCTGTTTTTAGCGTGATGTTCTTGCTGGCGTAGAACTTCTCTGGCCTCAGGTAGACACGTTCAATTCCCTGCTCACCTGAAAGATATTGTTTGGACAAAGGCGGGCGTTGATAGGGGATATACGGCTCATCACCGATAATGACGACCTCGCCTTCATATCCCTCCTGACGCAGACTCGCCGCCGCTTGTCCCGCCGCGTGCCCGGCCCCCACAATAACAATCGCCGACATCAAGTTGCTCCGTTAAACCGCCGACTATTCTAAGCACGAAACTCCATCGATGTCCCATACCCGCTTTCCCACCGATCTCCAACATGCTCATTGGGATAACACTCACAGGCCCCGTGATAACATTGAGAGATAAAACCTGAGGACACGAATGGACTACCTGACTCTGAGCGAAATTACCAAACGCGCCAAACAAAACCTCAGTAAAAACGTTTGGGACTATCTGGTCGGCGGAGCCGATACCGAATCGTCGATCAAACGCAACCGCTATGGTGTCGACTCCTGGGTGTTTCTGCCCCGTATTCTCAACGATGTCAGCACGGTGACTGCGCGCACGGAACTTCTGGGCGTGCCCCTTCGACTCCCTGTTGTGCTGCCACCAATCGGCTCAATTCAGGTTTTTGAGTCAGGTGGTGCCGCGTCAGTGGCAAAAGCGGCAAAAGAATTTGGGGTGCTGCAGATTCTGAGTTCGGTGTGTACACCCGATTTCGAAACCTTGGCGAAGGAAGTTCCTGGCCCGCGAATCTATCAGCTATATCTTCTGGGTGATCAAGCTTGGATGGACGATCTCATCGCCAGGTGCATCGAGGCGGGCTACACCGCATTCTGTCTGACCGCGGACACGCAGACCTATTCACGTCGCGAGCGAGACATCATGAAGCGTTATGTCCCTGGCTCGGGACGTCAAGTGGGGGTGGCTGACTTCGGCTATCAGGCCACCATGACCTGGAAAACCGTAGAGCACATCAAAAGTAAATTCGATATCCCTTTGGTGATCAAAGGCGTAGCGCTGGCTGAGGATGCTGAACGTTGCGTGGAATGCGGGGTAGATGTGGTCTACGTCTCCAATCACGGTGGTCGCCAACTCGATCACACACGTGCTTGTATCGATGTGTTGCCGGAAGTGGTGGCAGCGGTGGACGGTCGCGTACCCGTGCTGGTTGATGGGGGCTTCATGCGTGGCGCGGATGTGGTGAAGGGTTTGTGCCTCGGGGCAACCGCTGTGGGCATGGGCCGCTTCGAATCTCTAGCTATGGCGGCTGGAGGGGAACCCGTCGTGTTGCGAGCCCTTGAGATCCTTGAACACGAAGTGCTCACCACCATGGCGTTGATGGGTGTCAGCGATGTCAAGGATCTCCATCCGGGATTACTGGAGAAAGTAACGCCTGTTACGCCTGCCCATGTGCTGAGCGCGTTCCCATTGTTGGAAGAAGGGTATTAACCGATAGCGAACTGATGATCCGAGCCAATATTTTGCCAGCCATTTTTCTGCTATCGTCGCCGCCGCAACTGCCAATCAGCGAGAAATGGCATGGCCGTCCCTAACTATTTTATGGGGATCTTCGGAAGATCACCCTTCGATCCGCTCCAGGAGCACATGGGCCTGTGCGAGCGTGCCGCCGCGCACATTGAGGAATTGCTGACGCGTGCGGGTGAAGGTACATGGGCGGAAGTCGAGCGTATCCAGGAGAAGATCGTCGATCTGGAGAAAACTGCCGACGAACACAAAAGGAACATTCGCATGCGCCTGCCGCGGGGTTTCTTCCTGCCGGTCGCCCGTGCAGATCTGCTGGATTTACTAACGCGGCAAGACAAGATCGCCAACAAAGCAAAAGATATTGCCGGGCTGATGCTCGGGCGGCGGATGTCGTTTCCTGATGGGATGCAGGAATCCATAATGAGCTACGCACGCTCGTCGATTGCAGCATGCCGATTGGCACACGACGTTGTGCGTGAACTCGATGAGCTTCTAGCAACGGGGTTTCGTGGCGTGCAAGCCGACCGTGTGGAAGGGATGATTCGCGCTCTGGATCAGAGTGAACGGCAGAACGATGAAGCTCAAGTAAAGGTGCGAGCAGAGCTTTACGTTATCGAGTCGCAATTATCTCCCGTGGACGTCATGTTTCTCTACCGGGTGATTGACTGGATTGGGGACCTTGCGGACCATGCGCAACGAGTGGGCCATCGGTTGGAGATGATGCTTGCTAAGTAGCGAAACTCGTTTGCTGAGTAACGAACCAAAAAAAAGAATAAAAATTAAGTAGCACATGGATCCGACCACAATACTTCTAACGCTGGCGTTGGTGTTTGGCCTCTATATGGCGTGGGCCATCGGTGCCAACGACGTAGCGAATGCGATGGCGACCTCTGTCGGTTCCGGTGCAATCACTGTCAAGCAGGCGATTGTTATCGCTGGAATATTCGAGTTTATGGGCGCATTCCTGGCGGGTGGTGAGGTTACGTCGACGATTCGTAAAGGCATCATCGATGTTGCGCCGTTGGCGGACGATCCAAACATACTGGTCTGCGGCATGCTGGCGTCGCTGTTGGCGGCTGCCGTTTGGTTGACGGTTGCTTCGCGGTTCGGTTGGCCGGTGTCTACGACCCATTCGATTGTCGGGGCGATCGTCGGGTTTGCGGTAGTTGCGATCGGTATCGAAGCGGTGCATTTGGGAACCTTGGGTGCCATCGCGGCAAGCTGGGTCATTTCACCGATACTGGCAGGAACGGTCTCGTTCATGCTGATCGTTTCGGTACAACGATTGATATTCGATCGAGAAAATCCGGAACGCTATGCACGGCGTTATGTGCCGGTCTACATCTTCCTCACTGTTTTTGTCATGTCGCTCGTTACGTTTGTAAAAGGCTTGAAGCATGTTGGCTTCGAGCTTTCTTCCGCGGAGGCGTTCGGATATTCAGGAGCGTTTGCACTCGTCGTGATGGGTGTAGGGATGGTTCTTGTACGACGCTTGCAGAAAGCTTCTGTTGCAGATGTGGAGGCTTTTCACTATGTGAACGTCGAGCGTATTTTTTCCGTGCTCACGGTTATCACCGCGTGTGCCATGGCGTTTGCACACGGCTCGAACGATGTGGCTAACGCAATAGGGCCACTGGCTGCCGTCATAACCACTGTGAACACCGGGGAGGTTTTTCAGACAGCTTCGGTGTCGCCCTACATTCTGCTGGCTGGTGGGGTAGGCATCGTTCTTGGTCTAGCCACGTATGGCTATCGGGTGATGGCGACCGTTGGCAGTCGCATCACGGAACTGACGCCGAGTCGTGGATTTGCTGCGGGGCTCGCTGCTGCATCCGTCGTCGTTGTGGCAAGTGGTACGGGCCTGCCTATCTCAACGACCCATACCTTAGTCGGTGCGGTTCTAGGTGTTGGTCTGGCTCGTGGCATCGGCGCATTAAATCTCAGCGTCATCCGGACGATTTTCATGTCGTGGATCATCACGTTGCCTGCGGGAGCAATATTGGCGATCGTATTTTATTATGTACTCCGAGCAGTATTGTTTTGAGTAAAGCAGTGACACGCTGGTGATGCTCCAGTGACGGGAAGGCAGCATAAGGTCGCGTTGACTTTCGACTTCGATACCATCACCGGCTGGCTGGCAAGCGGACAGACCAGTCCTACCCCGATCTCGAGAGGGGAATTTGGTCTGGTGGGTGCCCAACGATTGTTGACGCTGCTTGCGCGCTACGACATTCAGACCACCTGGTTCATTCCGGGACTCACCATCGATCTCTATCCAGAAGCCTGTCGTGCCATCCATGAGGCTGGCCACGAGATTGCCCACCACGGCTACGAGCACATTGCACCCGGTGGCCTGTCTAGAGCCGAGGAGGCCAGTCAACTCGAGCGTGGGAACGAAGCCATTTATCGTATCAGCGGTCGCAACGCCAGAGGCTACCGCTCGCCGGCGTGGGATCTCAGCCCGAACTCGGTCGAACTCCTGCTCGAGCATGGATTCGTGTACGACAGCAGCATGATGGGGCATGACTATTTACCGTATCGAGCACGTAGCGGGGACATCGTCGATGCCGAGCAAGGCGTTCATTGCGGAGAGGAGACGTCCCTCAGCGAGTTGCCCATCAGCTGGTCACTGGACGATTACCCACATTTCGAGTGGGTGCGCGGTGGCGGCTTGCGCAACGCCGGGGGTGTTTATGAAAACTGGCTCGATGATTTTCTCTACATGCAGGAGAACATCGAAGGCGGGGTGTTGACATATACCTGCCACCCCTCGGTCATCGGCCGTGGGCATCGGCTGAAGATGTTGCAACGATTGATCGAACGACTGATGGAACTCGGCGCAAGATTTGTCACCGCGGAGACTGCCGTGGCAGACATTTTGGGGCCAGTGTAATAATAAGTTCTTACACTGACCCCAAATTGGGTCCCAACTTGCGTTCCTTCGCCGGGTCTTGGAATATGGCCGCCCCTCGAGCCACCGTCGCAACCAATGAGGTCGATTTGATTAATTTCCTGCACAAGCTCTGTGTGTTTGCGCTGCTTCTCGGGATGATGGCCGCGACGTTTGCGGCTAATGTACCCAGCCCAGCAACACACGGCATGGTGGTATCTCAGAGCGACATCGCGTCACACATCGGTGTGGATGTTCTCATCGAAGGTGGCAGTGCCGTGGATGCCGCCGTCGCGACGGCGTTTGCCTTGGCTGTTACCCATCCGAGTGCTGGAAATATCGGTGGTGGCGGTTTCCTCATATATAGACCAGCGAACGGCGAACCGATCGCTTACGACTTTCGCGAGGTTGCCCCGACCGGATCACATCCGGAGATGTGGCTCGTGGATGGAGAGTACAGATTTCAGCGTCATCATATGAGCCACATGGCGGTTGGTGTCCCTGGTACGGTTCGCGGCTTGCATCTGGCCTGGCAAGACGCGGGGAAGTTACCCTGGAAACGGTTGCTGGAACCTGCCATCGAACTGGCGGAAGAAGGCTTCACCATTGGTCACGGACTTGCCCGGTCATTACAGCGTGGGTTGCGGCGGATGCGCGCGTATCCCGCTTCGGTCAGCCAATTTTCCAAGAACGGTGAGCCTTATGAAGCGGGGGAAGTGCTCAAACAGTCGGATTTGGCTGCGTCGCTCATACGCATTGCCGAGCATGGATCTGACGGTTTCTACAAGGGTCGTACTGCCGAGCTTATCGTTGCGGAAATGCAAGCCAACGGCGGTCTTATCACAATGGATGACCTGGCGGGTTATGAAGCGAAAAAGCGGTCGCCCATTGTTGGCAGTTACCGGGGTTACAAAGTGATTTCCATGCCACCACCGAGTTCGGGTGGGATTGCTTTGGTTGAGATGCTCAACATTCTGGAGGGTTACGATCTTAAAGAGGAGGGATTCGGCTCTGCCAACACGCTGCACCGAATGACAGAAGCGATGCGTCGCGCCTATGCGGATCGGGCGCTCTATATCGGTGATCCCGAATTCAACGAAGGCTTACCGGTCACCGAACTTATTTCGAAGACTTATGGCAATAAATTGCGCGCGACCATTCGTCTCGACGCGGCGTCGAAATCTTCTCCCGATACCTTCACCTGGCCTGCCGAGAGTGCGGAAACGACACACTTTTCCGTGATCGATGCGCAGCGCAACGCGGTCGCGCTGACCTATACACTGGAATGGGGTTTCGGCTCTGGCATCGTGGTGCCGGGGGCGGGGTTTCTGCTCAATAACGAGATGGGCGATTTTAACGCCGGACCGGGTCTGACCAATCCCAACGGGTTGATTGGTACACGCGCTAATCTGGCGGAGCCGGGTAAACGCATGCTCTCGAGTATGTCCCCTACTATCGTTGCAAAAGATGGCAAAGTATTAATGGTTACAGGCAGCCCGGGCGGACGCACCATCATCAATACAGTCATGCAAACGATATTGAACGTCGTGGATCACGGCATGAATGCCCAGGCGGCGGTAGATGCTGGTCGCATCCACCATCAGTGGTTGCCCGATACGCTCTACTATGAGAAGCACGGCTTCTCGCCGGATTCCCTAAGGCTCATGCGAAAACTCGGACATCAGCTCGAAGAACGGCAACGCCAAGGGGCGGCGGAAGTCATTGTAGTCGGAGAAGGCAACATGTTGCAGGGTGGTTTGGATGGCCGAGTACTGGATGGAGGTGTTGCCGGTTATTGAGTCCTGACTGCTGAGGGTCAGCGCTTCCCTGGCCAGTAAGGCGCTTTCAGAACTTCCTTGTACAGTTTTCCGGTCTGATGTCTCGGTAGCTCGACATGGAAGTCTACCGAGCGCGGACATTTAAGGTGAGCAAGCCTTGCCCGACAGAACGCGATAAGTGTCTCGGCGGCAACCTCTTGCCCTTCTACAAGTTGCACTGCGGCCTTCACTTCCTCCCCGAACTCGTCGTGGGGGATGCCAAAAACAGCGACGTCCTGTACAGCCGGGTGGGTGACGAGGACGTCCTCGACCTCACGCGGGTATATGTTCACGCCACCGGAAATGATCATGTGCGAGGCCCGGTCGGTCAGGTACAGATAACCCGCTTCATCCACATAGCCGATGTCTCCCAGTGTCGACCAGCCATGGTGATTGTAGGCTTCGGCGGTTTTTTCAGGATCTTTGTAATATTCGAACCGCGGTCCATCGGAGAAATACACTGAGCCCGTTTCCCCTGCGTGAAGCTCCTCACCAGCGTCGTTGGTGATGTGCAACTTCCCGAGAATGGGTTTGCCGACCGACCCCGGATGTTCAAGCCACTCCGCGGAAGAGATTGCAGTCTGGCCGTTACCTTCGGTGCCTGAGTAGTACTCGTAAAGAATCGGACCCCACCAATCGAGCATCTGGTGTTTGATTTCGACCGGGCACGGAGCAGCGGCGTGGATCGCGAAGCGATGGCTCGACAGATCGTAAACACCCCGATCATCTTCCGGCAGCCGCAACAAACGAACGAACATGGTTGGCACCCATTGGCTGTGGGTGATCCGGTGCTTCTCGATCAACGACAAGCTTTGTAGTGCGTCGAAGCGTTCCATGATCACGCTGGTGGCACCAGAGCGGTGCATCATGTTGTTGTAACGAAGCGGCGCTGAGTGATAGAGCGGGGCTGTGGAGAGATACACCGCTTGGTTGTCGATCTCATGCAAACTCAGCCGTCTGGTAAAAAGCTTAGGCACGCTGCCGAGCGCCGCGCCTGGAGGTGTCGCTCTCACCCCTTTGGGATGACCGGTGGTGCCGGAGGAGTACAACATCTCAGCGCCTTCGCAGGCGTCATCGATCAGGTTTTCCGTTTCGGATGAAATATCCTGGTACCAATTTTCTATCGACAGCCGTAATGCTTGCGGGGCCGAAGTGATTTTGGCTGCTTGAGATTGCGAAGTTACCAGCAGTTTGGCGTCGCAGTCGTTGAGGATATGTTCCACTTCGGTCGCCTGGAATTGCACGCTGATTGGGGTGTAGTAGAGGCCGGCGGTTTGTGCCGCCCAATAAAGTGCCAGTGAGTTTGGATGGTTTTCGGCAAGTACTACTATCCCGTCGCCGGTTCGTAAGCCGAGTTTGCGAAGCAGTTGGGTGCCCTTGAGCAGGCTAACCGCAAGCTCCGCATAAGTGGTTACGTGCTCGTTGAAAATCCAGGCGGGTTTGTCAGGCGTTTGCTCGGCGATGAACAGTGGGTGTGACGGCGTTACGATTTCCCTTTGTCTCGGGGTATGGGAACAGGAAACGGGGTGATGTTTTCACCTTTGCTGTCGGTAACCTTGGCGATACCTTCTTTCTCCACCTCGTCGATGCGGATCACTGCATGCATCGGGATAAAACTGCGCTGTACTCCTTCGAATTCGGTGCGCAGCTTGTCTTCGCCCGGATCGATCACCATCTGAGTCTTCTTGCCGAAGATGTAATCCTCAACTTCAATGAAGCCATACAGGTCGCTCGAGTAGATATTGTGAGCATACACCTCATATACGTGGCCCTGATTGTGAAAGAGCAGCCTGTAGATATGTGTTTGCTTGTCGCTCATCTCAAACTACCTGATGTTTCAGGAACCCATATATAGGCCTGTATGTAGAAAATTCAAGCGCATATAATGCCGGCCCCGCGGCGTCCGACCTTGCGTACTTCACATATTAGTATAAGCACGTATTAATATAAGGATGTAACCGTATAAGCACGGTTAATGGACACGACGGGTAAAACGCACCCGTACCCATGGGGATCGTGGACGGAGATTCTAACCGGTGACTCGAAAGCTTTATATCAAAACCCACGGCTGTCAGATGAACGTGTACGATTCTTCGCGCATGGCGGATCTTCTCGAGGTTAGCCATGGCTATGAGCGGGTGGATACGGCGGAAGAGGCAGACCTGATACTTCTCAACACCTGCTCCATCCGCGAGAAAGCCCAGGAAAAGGTGTTTCATCAACTGGGTCGCTGGAAGCCTCTCAAGGAGAAAAATCCGAACTTACTGATCGCCGTGGGTGGTTGCGTGGCAAGCCAGGAAGGCGCGGCCATCCACCGCCGAGCGTCGTATGTCGACATCGTATTCGGCCCTCAAACCCTGCACCGGTTGCCGGAGATGGT
>SMWK01000292.1 GCA_004356895.1 Gammaproteobacteria bacterium | reverse complement strand
GATACCGGCGATTAGAACAATGGTGCGACGAACTCTCACGCTCGGTTGGCTGCGAGGCACATGAAAAACGTTCAGCCAGGGCACGCAAACACTCGTAACAGAGTTTTGACCCGATCACTCCAGCACGTAGTGATCTGGCTCCAGATCGTGGTTCACTTCCCAGAACTTCTGCAGGCTGAAAGGGGAGTTGTTTACTACCCGACCCTGACTGTTCTTGTACCAGCTTTTTACCCCGGCATGACCCCAGGCGAGCGTCTCGCTGATGGCTTGTACCCGCTCGTTGTACTCATCATTGACCTCTTCGCGGACTTCCATCGATCGCAGGCGTTTTTCGATCATGTGGACGAGACACTGCATCACATAATGCACCTGGCATTCTACCTGGTAGATGATGCTGCCCCCGTGGACGATGTTGGTATTTGGTCCGTACAGGCAGAATAAGTTGGGATAATCCGGCACAGCAGTACCCTGAAAGGCTCGAGGATAATCCCCCCAGCGGTTCGCTAGGCTCGTCCCTGAACGTCCAACAACTTCCATAGGCCACAGGAACAAGTTTGATTTGAACCCGGTGGCGACAATGATCACATCCACCTCGTGCAATGCGCCATCAACTGTCTCTATCCCCTTCGGCGTAATTCGAGCGATACCGTCGGTAACAAGGTCGACGTCGTCTCTGGCGATGGTGGGGTACCAGTTGTTGTCAATGACCAATCGTTTTCCGAACACTGGGAAATCCGGCACACATTTCGGAGCCATGTCCTGTCGGTCCCCTAACTGATCGCTGATGTACGCGGTAAGAGCTTCGCGCATGCCGTCGTTCAACTCGTTCATGGATCGTTCTGGATGGGGCCACTCAGGGTCGGCGTTCACCGAAGCCCAAGTGCGGTCAGCGAAGCCGAAAACCATGCGGGCTCGATGCCACTCGGCATAAAAAGGAATGTGGTTCAACGCCCAGATCAAACCCTTTTCGACAGGTCGATAGTAGTTGGCGTTTGGAGCTAACCAGTGTGGCGTCCGTTGAAAAACGCTGACCTTCGCAGCCATTTCGACGGTTTTCGGTAACAGCTGTACGGCACTGCATCCGGAGCCGATCACGGCGACACGCTTGTCGTGGAGATCTACCTCATGGCGCCAGCGAGCGGAATGAAAGAGCGGACCCTCGAATGTGTCGAGACCTTCGATATCAGGCATGTTCGGCCGATTGAGCTGCCCGACCGCGCTTATCAGAACATTCGCAGTTAAGGTTTCCTCGGTACCGTCGTCCATTTTCACATCGACGTTCCACATGGCCAGAGATGTGTCGTAACTCATGCGGACAACTTCCGTTTGCAAACGTAAACAATCGCGGATTCCGAACTTCTCGGTGCAGTTTTCAAAGTAAGCAAAAAGTTCGTCGCGTTTGGAAAAGTATCCCGACCAGTTCGGGTTACGCTCGAAGGAATAGGAATAGAAATGATTTGGGGTATCGACGCCACAATCGGGATAAGTGTTTTCGTACCAGGTACCGCCGACCGCCGCATTTTTATCCAGAATCGTGAATGGAATGCCAGCATCTTTGAGTTTTACCGCGGCACAGATGCCCGACATTCCGGCGCCGACGATGATCACGTTGAAATTTTCCACGGGATGGCCGGCCAGCTTCTCCAGCAACGGTTTGCGCCATTGTTCGTCCCGGTCGGTGAAGCCCGTTTCTTCCATGAGCATCGCCGTGTAGTCTTCCGGCATCGGTTCGGCGGTCGAAAACGACATCATTTCCGCCATTTTTTTGAGCGTGGGTGGTCCTGGCAGTTCTGGTCGTTCATCGCGTAGCCGAGACAGCAGTGCAAACGCCGCGGCGCGGATCTCTGCAGCTATTTCTTCACTGTAGTCACCTGAATCATCGGGGAACAAGCTGCCTTCGGGAGCCACGATGGGCCCAGGTGTGTAACGCTCTTTCATCCAGTGTTCATCACCGGTCAATTGCACCATGACCATCAGCAGCGTCGGCAAATTGGCGTCGGCGAGTGCTTCGCGCAGATCGTTATCGTTTCCAGGTATGTCGACAACTGGCATACAGTTCCCCTCCAAGGACTCGCGGAAAATCAACCATTGTAGGCGAGGCGGAGGTCGTCCCTCCACCCGTGGAGATCGATTGAGAAATCAAGCCTTTACAAGCATCGATCAATCGTGGGAGGCACTGACCCGGATGTCGGCTCGGATGCCCGGGTCAGCTTGAATTATCGCTACTTCATACGACTCAGGGGTATATCGAACTTTGCGCCCTCGTTGGTTTCGACGGTGATGGTGAACGAATCTTCTTTTCGTGTGTAGGTTAAGCTGCTCATTCCACCTTCTCCAGCGGCTTTGAAGCTGACCCGATTCTCTTCGAGATCCGCGAGGATCATTTTTTGCGGATTGGGCGTGCGGGGTGAAAAACCTGGATTCCACTGTTTGATTCTAAGCACCAGTGTGTCGTCTTCTTCTTCGATGATGATCAGTTCCACCATACTTGTGGTGCCACCACCAGTCATTCGCACCAGCGAAGCGATGGAGCCATCAACAGGGTGGATCCAGTTTTCCTCGAGCGTTCCCGGTCCAGCCGGACCTGACCATGAACCGGACATCCAAGCCAGATCGGCAACGGTTGGAATTTTGCCGTCGTCGGCAAACGCCACGGCAGCACACACCATCAGAAAAACGGACAACAGAATTCTTCGCATTAGCAATTACCTCAAAATGGTTTGTGCATACTCTACAGTGAAATTGGCGCCTCTCCCAGGCGCCTGTGTCTGGATGCCCCGGCATCATCGCGTGTATGCTGTTCGCCTGGTGGATGAAAGGATGGGGATATGAAGTTGGGATTGGGCGTTGGTCCGCTCGGCGCGCCGGGTGGCACGAAGATCGTCGAACTTGCCCAGGAAGCCGAGGCGTTGGGGTACGACACGATCTGGTGTCCTGAAATATACGGGGCCGACTGTTTCACGCCGCTTGCCTGGATTGGTGCCCACACTTCGCGCATCAACCTCGGCACCTCGATCATGCAGATTTCCGCTCGTACGCCGACGAGTGCGGCGATGCAGGCGGCAACATTGGACTATCTGTCGAACGGTCGCATGATTTTGGGGATTGGCGTATCCGGTCCACAGGTCGTTGAAGGCTGGTACGGTCAGCCCTATCCGAAGCCGCTTGCGCGAACCCGGGAGTGGATGGAGATCTTTCGCAAGGTCGTCTCAAGACAAGATCCGGTGGCTTTCGACGGGGATCACTACAAGCTGCCCTATCCCGGAGGTACAGGACTCGGCAAGCCGCTCAAGCTCATTCTTCATCCCGCGCGGGAACACATTCCAGTTTATCTGGGTGCTGAAGGGCCTAAGAACGTCGCCCTCGGCGTCGAGCTTTGTGATGGTTGGATCCCGATGTTTCTCTCGCCGTACCGCATGATGGATCAATACAAAGATGCTATGGAACGGCGTCGGCCGGACTTTGAAATTGCGGCAACCGTGCCAGTGATTATCGACGATGACCTGGACCGGGCGTTGGCCAAGATCAAGCAGAACGTTGGATTCTACGTGGGCGGCATGGGTGCAAAATCGTTTAATGTACACAAAGATCACGTCAGCCGAATGGGCTTCGAGGCGGAGGCCAACAAGATTCAGGAACTTTTCATGTCGGGTCATCGCGATGAGGCAATCGCCGCGGTTCCGGATGCGCTTGCCGATGAGATATCACTTTGCGGCTCCAAGGACCGGATTCGTGACCGGCTTGGGGTCTGGAAGGAGAGCCCGGTAACCATGTTGAATGTGGGCTCCGCCGATACCGACACGCTGCGCTTCCTCGCAGAAGAGTTGCTGTAAATGGCTTATGCACCTGACTTGCGACCGTATTATGACGCCGACAGCCACATCATGGAGTTGCCAGACTTCCTGACAGCCTACGTGGACCCGGATATTCGCGATGAAATTCCAGAGGTGAATTACAGCGCCTCTATCGTCACGGATGAGGAAGTAGCTGAAATCATGGCGCAGGGTGGTAAACACTCGCCCGAACATGTGCAAGCGCAGATCGATCTGGGCGACAAGCTCATCGAGAGTTCGAAAGAGATCCAGGCACTGGGGGCGTTTACTTCTGCAGACCGGTCTACCGCCATGGACTTGCTCGGTTTCAAGAAACAACTTGTATTCGCCACACACAGCGTCGCGTTTCCTTTTCATCCGAGTTCGAAAAAGCCCCCAAAGCTTCGTTATGGCGCAACCCGGGCACACAACCGTCATATGGCAGAGTTCTGCGCCGATGACGATCGGTTGATGGGTGTTGGCATCGTTCCCTTGGATGACCCTGCTTATGCCATCAAAGAACTGGAGTGGGCGCTGGACAATGGTCTCGAATCGATCTGGGTCCCCCATCGAGCGCCAATCGAAAGATCTCCTGGTCATGTTGATTTTGAAGGATTCTGGGCGCGACTTGCGGAATCTGGCACACCGTTCCTGTTGCATGTCGGAGGTTCTCCTCTCCAGGTCTTGAAGTCATGGAGCAACAACGGACGGGGACCTGTTAGAGACTGGATGGGGGGTGGTGAAAACGTTCGTACTAAAGATGCTGCTGTCTTACATCAGCCACCCGAGATGTTCCTCAGCATGCTGGTCATGGACGGTGTATTAGATCGGCATCCCAGACTCAGAGGCGCCGTCGTAGAACTGGGTGCCGGATGGGTGCCGGAACTGTTGAAACGCCTCGATTGGGTATCGCGGATCTACGGCCGGGTTGATGAGTCTGTACGGTTTGAGCGCAAACCGTCCGAACAACTGACCGAACAAATGGGTTTTACGCCTTATGCCCACGAGGACGTCGGCAATCTGGTGGCTCAGTCCAACGCGGATCTCTATCTCTTTTCCAGCGACTATCCGCACATCGAGGGCACTCGAGATCCCATCGAACGTTTTGAACGCTCGCTCACGGACGTCGACGAAAACGTGAAGGCGCACTTTTACAGTGAAAACTTCCTTAAGCTATGGCCGCAAGCCCGGATTACCTAGTGCTACCATGTCGGCATTAAATTTTTAGCGATTTGGAGATCTACAATGCTTCATAAGAGGATTCGCAAGCTTCTCGTTTTGACCTCTCTTCTTGTTCTATGGAGCGGCATAGCCGACGCCGACGGAATCAAACGTACGTCTTCGGGTAAACCTGACTTAACTGGAACGTACGACGCTGGGACGCTTACGCCGATGAATCGCCCAGAGGCGTTTGGCAAGAAGCAGTTCATGACCAGAGCAGAGGCAGACGCATTACTCGCAGCTTCCCCTCTGGCAGCTTTGGACCTCGCAAGTCAAGACAGCGACCCGAATCGCGGGGCACCGAAAAAAGGTGGTGATGGTAATCAAGCCTTTGGTGCCGGTGGTGTGGGGGGATACAACGCTTTCTGGATCGACCCCGGTAGTGACGTGTTTGAGATCGATGGCAAGATTCGCACATCGATCGTTTATGACCCGCCCAACGGTCGCCAGCCAGCGATGACGGCTAAAGCACAGATGAAGATGGCTGACAACTTTAGTTCCTTCATTCATTTAAACGATGGGACTGCCTCGTGGCTCGCCCATGATGGCCCTGGTCCTTTTGATGGCCCTGAAAGCCTGGCACTTGCCGAACGCTGCCTGCTCGGTTTCAGCGGTGGACCACCTCAGGTTCCCAGTCTCTACAACAACTTCACGAAAATCACTCAGACTGAAACTCACGTCGTGATCCTCATCGAGATGGTGCACGATGCCCGCATCATCCGGCTCAATTCCGAACATGGTCCCGCGAGCGATCGTAAGTGGCTGGGTGACTCGATCGGTCATTGGGACGGTGACACGCTCATCGTCGATACCATCAACTTTCGTGAGAAAACGGGCTTAAACGGCGCTGATGAAAACCTCCATCTGACCGAACGATTTACGATGCAGCAAGATGGCAATGTGCTCTATAGCTTCACGGTGGATGATCCGACGGCATGGACCGCATCCTGGAGTGGTGAGTACATCTGGAAGGCTGGTGACGAGAAGGTATACGAGTACGCGTGCCACGAAGGCAACTACGCGATGGGGAACATTCTGCGTGGTGCAAGACTGCTGGAAAAAGAATTCATTCAAGAGACCGGTAGCGAGTAACTGAGATAATACCAACAAGGGTGGTGTAAGTTATGCAGGCATACATCACCCGCCGCCTGCTTGCACTTCTTCCAACGCTCATCCTGGTGAGCTTGATCGTTTTTTTCTGTCAGCGTCTCATTCCAGGAGACGTGATCGATCTGATGCTCTCACAGAACGATCTCGCGACGGTCCAGGATCGTGCGCTTATCGAGGCAGCACTCGGTCTCGATAAGCCCATTTACATTCAGTATTTCAGCTGGATGGGTGATGTGATCCAGGGAGACCTGGGTAGGTCGCTGTGGCAGAACACGCCGGTAACGCAACAGCTCGCCGAGACGATGCCCATTACCTTCGAACTTGGATTCCTGGCGCTCATCGTGGCGCTGACCGTCGCGATACCGATTGGCATCTATTCGGCCGTCCGCCAGGACACTGCCGGTGACTACGTTGCCCGCTCATTTTCGCTCCTGATGCTGGCCATACCAGGCTTCTGGCTCGGCACACTGGTTATGGTTTTCCCTTCTGTCTGGTGGCGTTGGTCGCCGGAACTCGAGTACGTGCCTTTTTTCGAGGATCCACTACAGAATCTATCACTCATGATCGTCCCCGCCATATTGCTGGGACTTTCGATGTCCGCGGTGACGATGCGCATGACGCGCACGATGATGCTCGAGGTCATGCGCCAGGATTACGTCCGCACGGCGCGGGCCAAGGGCTTGAGCGAGGTGGCGGTAATACTGGGTCATGCATTGCGCAACGGGTTGATTCCCGTTGTGACGCTCATCGGGCTGCAAGTGCCATTGCTCATTGGCGGTGCGGTGATCATGGAGCGAATCTTCGTCGTACCAGGAATGGGGCTTTTGCTGTTGGAGGCGATTGCGCAACGTGACTATCCTGTCGTGTCGGGTGTTTTTGTCGTAGTTGGATTCGGCGTGTTGTTGATCAACCTCGCCGTCGATCTCAGTTACGGTTGGCTCGATCCGAAGGTGCGCCACCATTGAGTGAGGTAACGGCACCGTTTGTAGCAATGAGCGTGCGGGAACGTCCGGCGTTCATTACCTTTACGTTGCGGCTGATTCGAGAGAAACCGCTTGGCGCCTTCGGTGGGGCCATATTTGTGCTGTTTCTGTTCTTTGGTCTGTTTGCCGATTTTTTGATCCCGTACGGCGTCAATGAAACCAACCTGAGAGTCAGGTTGGAAGGACCATCGGCGGATCACCTGTTTGGTACGGATCATCTCGGCCGGGATGTATTGTCGCGTGTCTTGATCGGCGCCCAGCTATCGATGACTATCGGCTTTCTCGCAGCGGGTTTCGCTACGGTCATCTCCATCGTTCTCGGCGTTCTCTCCGGTTATTTCGGCGGCAAGGTCGACATGCTCATCCAACGGTTTGTGGATGCCTGGATGTGTTTCCCGGATCTGCTGTTTCTGATGGTGGTGATCTCTATCATCGGCGCGGGTGTTCCACAAATCGTGATGGCGCTGAGTTTGATTTACGGCATCGCCGGTTCGCGAATCATCCGCGGTTCTGTGATCTCGGTGCGGGAAAACATGCATACCCACGCGGCGCGATCCATGGGTGCAAAGACCATGCACATTCTCGTGAGACACATCCTCCCGAACATCATGCCGGTGGTGATCGTACTGTTCACGACACGGGTGGGGGCTGCGATTCTGACGGAGGCTGGGTTGTCGTTTCTGGGTCTGGGTGTGCCTCCGCCAACTCCAACGTGGGGTGGCATGTTGAGCGGTACAGGTCGAACGTATATGTATATAGGCCCTTGGCTGGCGTTGGCGCCCGGGTTGTGTCTGACGATTGTGGTTTATGCGATCAACGTGTACGGGGACGCGTTACGTGACTTGCTTGATCCTCGGATGCGGGGTAGCCGATGAGGACATCTAAGATGGCGATGAAGTTCCTGTTATTTTCGATCTTAGGAATGGTCTGCCTCACGTCAATGGGTGACGAGCCAATAAGCGAAGAACCACGATATGGTGGTTCGCTCAACGTCGGCACGGTCGTAGTGACGTTGGCGCCCTTGTCGTGGGATCCCGTTGACTGGTCGTGGAAGATCAATCACGACACCGGCATGGTTCGCGAGCAGCTTTTTGCGGCAGATCTCGATAAGAGCGTTCGCAAAGGAGGCAAATATCGGTTTATCTCGGAAGCCTATTTGCCAGCAGCATCTCTTCGCGGTGAACTCGCTGAATCCTGGGAGTGGGAAACGCCACTCACTCTGGTAGTACATCTTCGCCACGGGGTGATGTTCCCCGAAAAACCCGGCGTGATGAGCGCGCGGGAGTTCGTGGCCGACGATGTGCTTTACTCCTTCGATCTGGTCGAAAGCAGTCCGAAAAAGATTCCGACGTATTTCGATCACATCGATCGACTCGAGGCACGGGACGAACACACCGTCGTGTTTCACTTCAACGAGTTCAACGCCGAATGGGCGTATCGATTCGGTTACGGGTTTCACTCGGGTATCAGCCCGAGGGAAACCGCGGATATCGACCGGAAGGACTGGAGAAACGTAGTGGG
>SMWK01000291.1 GCA_004356895.1 Gammaproteobacteria bacterium | reverse complement strand
TGGCATATCGAGATCCCTCAAGCCCAGCAACAAAGGGTGGTAACTCGAGCGCAGTCCGTTTCCCGTACCTTTTCTTGCTGATTGGTGATCGTCCTGCAAATTGGCACCAGCACAGAAACCGCGACCTTCTCCGGTCAGATACAGGCAACGTGCGCCGTTAGCAGGATCACTGATGGCTTGCAGAGCTTCGGCAAAGTCTTCCAGCATCAGCCCGCCAACCGCATTCATCACTTCAGGATGATTAAACTTCAGTACGGCCACCTTACCGTTAAAATCAAGCGACATACGTTCCACAAACCAACCCCCAAATAGTTGTTGTCGATAACCCGCGAATCGGAAACCATACCCTAAAGGGAACCCACAAACGAGATAACCTCGGAACCACGATTTTGGGAGGCAGGTTAATGACTCAACAGAATCAACAAGACATTCAACGAGAGCCTTTTCGGAACGAGCAGCAGTTCTGATTCGATGGCCATCAACACCGTCATCTTCGATCTTGGTGGCGTGGTGTTTCGTTACGATCCGCTCGAGAGATTGCAACAGTTTGCAGCGTTCACGGGCGAAACAGCCGAAACCGTCCGTAAACGGCTGATCGATTCGGGATATTCTCAGAGTTGTGATCTCGGCCGGTTCAAAGGTGAGCGCGCCTATCGCGAGGGTTTACATATGCTCGGTCACCGTATGACCATGGAACATTTTCGCAACATATGGATTAGCGTTTTCGAGCCGAACGAGGAAGTAGTCGCCCTGGTCAGGCGATTGAAAACACATGCAGCAATCGCGCTTATGACAAACAACTCCGATCTGGTCAAAGACGGGCTTGAAGCCGCCTACCCGGAGGTTCTGGAACTATTCCGTCCGCGGCTTTATTCCTCCGATCTCGGCGTGATGAAGCCAGACCCGCGCCTCTACCAGATTGCGCTCAATCTCATGAACTCGGAACCCGCCGAAACACTGTTCATTGACGATGCCGCCAAACATATTGCCGGGGCGCAAACATTGGGCCTGGTAACCCACCACTTTCGCTCAGCCGAAATTCTCGAAAAAGAGCTCACAACGATGAAGCTTCTGTGAATATTCGAGTACTCGTTGCGACAATTCTGATCTGCACTTCGTGCTCGGTGTGGCCGGATTCCAACAGATGGATCGAGCTTCTGACCGAAGTCGCGGCAATGGGCGACGAAGCCCGGGTTCCTGCCATGGGTTTGGTGATCATGGATGACAATCAACCCGCAGTTGTAAAAGTGTGGGGGGAAAATGTGACTACCGCCACGCCATTCCGGTGGGGCTCTATTTCCAAGACGTTCACCGCGCTTGCCTTGTTGCGCCTTGTTGCTCTTCATCAAGTTGAATTAGACGATGAGGTACGACTACACCTCCCGCGCGGGGTTTACCAAAACCCCTGGTCTGAGACTCATCCCATCTTGTTGAAACACCTGGTAGAACTCACCGCGGGATTCAGCGATTTGTCCGGGTCAGAGTTCAATCAAAACCAACCACTTACGCTGACCCAGGCACTCGCCCTCAACCCGGCTTCTCGGGTGACTCACTGGCCACCGGGTCTACAACATAACTACAGTAATCTCACCCCAGGGTTGACGTCAGTTGTCATCGAACACGTGAGCGGATTGGGGTTCGAAGAATTCATGAAGCAACAGGTACTCTTGCCATTAGCGATGGCGAACGCGAGTTTTCAGCCGGTCGCGGGTCTTCCCGGTGGCTTCAAGGTTGACGGCCTCACCGAGATACCTTATTGGCACATGACTTTCCGCGCTTTCGGTGCGCTGAACGCTTCGGTCGCGGAGATGAGCAACTTCCTCTCGGTACTCTTGAACAACGGCGTCTTAAACGACAACCAGGTCCTCGATCGTAGTACCGTCACAGCGCTCTATCACCCGCAAACTTCCCTTGGCGTTGCGGCGGGTCTGGAAGTTGCTTACGCCGCAGGCATGTATGGCTGGGTGAGTAAGGGGCACGTATTTCAAGGTCACGGTGGAGACGCCGATGGCTACCGATCCCGCTACGGTTTGTTGCCGGACAGCGGCCGAGGCTATTTGATCGTCATCAATACCGACAATCCACTCCTACTGAGATCGCTGCAGAAACAAATTGAAGCGCAATTGACCACCGATCTCGAAAAACCTGTTCCACTCCCAGCAGTTACGGTGGCGCCTGAGCAACTCGCCCGCTACACCGGTACCTATTACCCCGCCGCCGCTCGGTTTGGCGTGAACCGCTGGCAGAGCGGTGAACTCGCGAAGATAAAGATCTCACTTCAGGCGGAAGAACTTCTGTTCTCGCGCGGCCGTCGCCAGGTGCGACTTTTACCACTGGGCGACGGTCGTTTCCGCCGCCAGGACGATCCGCTGACCACCGTCATATTCGTTCGAGACGCAAACGGTGTACTGTTCATCCAGGGAGAACTTGGCAACTTCGTGAAAATGAATTCCCCACCCTGCCCGGCTTTCATCAACGTGTGCGATTCGCAATAATCCGACCATGGCCCAACTAACCACTTGTGAGATCAGGCTTGCACGAACCAAAGACGCCACCATTCTGGCGCATATGTCGCGCGACTATATCGAACACGGCCTGGGATGGCGCTGGCGCCCAGCGTCGATACGCGCAAAAATTTCAGCCCCGGAAACCGTCGTGCTCATCGCCGAGGTTGCACTTGCAGGCAAACGATTCATCGGCGGTTTCGCCGCAATGGATTTTGGCCAGGACAAAGCCATTTTGAGCCTGCTCGCGGTGCACCCGAATTTGCGCCGCCACGGCATTGGCGGCCAGCTCCTACGTTGGCTGCACAAGTCGGCGCGAATAGCGGGCTGCTTCGACATTGAACTCCAGGTGCGAGCAAACAACGTCGCCGCCCGAGGATTCTACAAGCGCCTGGGATATCGAGAAGTGTCTCACCTGCCGGGTTATTACTCAGGTAGAGAAGCGGCATACCAGATGACGCGCAACTTGGCGAAATCGTGAAGCCCTCTTGTAGAAGACAAAGTAGAAGACAAACTTTCTTCGGACGATTTGCGACAAGTGCTGAAATAGTTGCGTGCGCATAACACCTAGGTAGACCCGGCAGGCGTGCCGTAGAAGCACTCCTACCAACCATTCACGGGGAAATACACATGTTGAGAACCACTATTTTTCTGCTCGCTTTCGCCCTGCTCAGCGGCTGTGTTGTCGTTGCCAACGTCGACACCGGCGTGCCCTGGTGGGGGAGTTGGCGGGAGGAAAGCCACCAGCTGACCGCCATAGACAGTATTGAGTTCGATGCCCGTGGGACGCTCTACGTCGTGCAGGGGAACTCAAACGATTTGCGTATGGAGGGCCACGAACGAGCGTTACAGCAGATGAAAGTCTACGAGCACGACGGCGTATTGATCGTTACTCAGCAGAACGACGATTTCCGCTGGTGGGGCGTCGAGAGGCGCGGCCGCGAAGTCATTTTCTACCTGGAGATGGAAAATCTGACTTCGATCAAACATCGCGGACACGGCGAGATCAACGTTGGGCCATTCACAGTCCGCTCACTCGAGGTTGAGTCCCGTGATCATGCGGAAACCAATTTCAGCTCGATCAACGCGCGCCAACTGGAAATACGGGCCAGCGAACACTCCAATATCAACATCGAAACCCTGGATACCGACAGAGCACATCTGGTCATCGTCGATCATGCCGACCTCTATGCACACGACGTGACCTCGCTGGATATGGATATACGGGTCGAGGATCACGGCGAAGCCTGGTTGGCCGGTAAATCCGACTCAACGACGATCAGGACCCGGGGTCACGGCGATGTAGACGCCGACCGCCTGCACAGTGCGATTGCCGAAGTGCGCGCATCCGATCACTCCAAGGTAACCCTTACCGCTGAGGAAACTATTTACATCGGCCGTCAGGACCACGCCCAGATAACCTGGCGAGGTAGTGCCGAGGCTGATGAGGAGCAGGTGATCAGCGGACAGTAACTCTCTCGATACGGCTATAATGAATGCGTCTGTGTTGCACATGCGGGTCTGAAAAGCCTTGGCGCATTCCCACGCCCATATTCACGACGCCAACCATAGCGAAAAGATGCTCGGGCGTGCCTTCGCTCTGATTGCGGGATTCATGTTCGTGGAGATCGCCGGGGGAGTATTCGCTAACTCTCTCACCCTGCTGGCGGATGCCGGTCACATGTTTCTCGATGCCTCAGCACTCGGGTTTTCCTGGTATGCCATGCGCCTGTCCCGGCGCGACCAGGACCACAAGCTGTCTTACGGCTATCATCGTTTTCAGGTACTTGCCGCATTCATCAACGGTTTGTCACTAATGGTGTTATGCGTCTGGATCCTGTACGAATCATTCAGCCGCCTGCGCGCACCGCAAGAAATGTTGCCAATACCCGCCTTTGCGGTCGCTTCGGTTGGTTTCGCGATTAACCTGATCGCCTTTCGCTGGCTGCATGACACCCATGCCAATGCCAACGTGCGAAGCGCCGCACTGCATGTGCTGGGCGACTTGCTCGGCTCAGCGGCGGCGATCACCGCCGCCCTGACCGTTTATTTCACAGGTTGGTTGTATGCCGACCCGCTGCTCGCACTCGTGATCATTGTCATTCTCGGCCGAGGCGCCTGGCGGGTCGTAAAAGACTCAGCCCACATTCTCCTGGAAGGCGTGCCTGACGAATTGGATCTGGAGGAAATCCGCGCCACGCTCTCGACTGAGGTTGCTGGCGTGATCGAAGTGCATCATGTGCACGCCTGGGCATTAACCGCGGAAAAACCCCTGCTAACGCTACATGCCAACGTCGACGAGCAGATGGAGCTGGGTACGGTGGTCACGTCCATGAAAGCCGTGTTAAGCGAGACGTTCGGCATCCACCATTCCACCATTCAAGTGGAGCACGGTTCCTGCCCGGACGATTAGCCGAGAAAACGTCAACGAATTTGCCCGCACCAAGTGTGAATGGTGTGGTGGACATGTGAGCGAAGGTGCGTACAATCCCAGGTCCGTATAGCTTTTGTACTGGTCAAAACGTGGAACTGGACGACGATCTGTACCGTATCGGCACTGTGGCCAGCCTCACGGAGATCTCCGTTGAGCGACTGCGCGCGTGGGAGCGTCGTTATGGGCTCCAGCCGGCACATCGCTCAGGCAAGACGCGGTTCTACAATCTCGAGCAGGTCGGGCGTCTCAAGAAGATCAAACGCCTCATCGACAACGGCCATCCGATCAGCTCGCTGGTGTCGTTGACCGATGAACAACTCAACGAACGTCTTGTCGTACAACGAAATCTGGCCATCAAGCCGGCGAGTGCCGGTCTGATCGGTCCCAATCTTCTGGTACTCGAGCAGCAACAGGATCACACCTCGAGAATTGACGTGCGCGCTCGCTGGGCAAATATGGACGCTTTCATGAGTGATCAGAGCGCGGCCGACACACTCGATGTCATCGTTGTCCAGCTACCGGTATTGCTTTCTCAACATATTGAAAAAATTGCAAAATTTCAGCCAAAAAGCCGTATTGTCGCCATCTACCAGTTCGCTACGGCGAAACATATTGCAGCGACCCAGGAGTTAGGAGTCCCCACGCTGAACTGGCCGACGTCATGGCAGGAAATCGAACATGCCTGTGCCACTACTGCCGGTATGCCTCTACGGGCAGCGCGCACTGCGGCCCGGCGTTTCACCGATGAGGAACTGATCGCCATTGCGGCAAGCTCGGATGATCAATCCAATTGCCCACAGCACCTCGTAGAACTCATCAGCAGTCTGAACGCGTTCGCCGATTACAGCCTCGAGTATGCAGAGGAATCAGTTGCAACCGCACTGTACCAACGGGTACATACAGACACCACCCAAGCTCGCGCCCAGTTAGAACTCGCTCTGGAGGTGTTGGTTGAAGCGGACCAACTGCTTGCGAGACCAAACTAGACAAAACCTGTACAAATAGTCAAAAAACTGTTGACTTGAGACTTGTACTGTACATAATGCATACAACAACAGTTTAGGCGTGCGTACAACTTCATGCAGTCCTCCCTTTCAAGTGTCCTTCCCCCAGAAGAGAAGTTGTCTTCGGCAGTGCCTACTGCCGACACGCCTTTTTACTCCCACTACGGGGTTAGCAACTAACCCCGTAGTTCTATCTGCGACGCCTATCGCAATTACTACCGCCTGACCCACACACGGCCCGACGCTGTGCCACAATCCGTTCCTGGCGCTTGTTAGGATTCTCCAATGCGGTGGTTGCTGGCAATCAACCTGAAAAATCTCGTTCATCAATGGTTGATCTTGAGCGGGGTAAGCCTGGTTCTCTCCGCCTGTGGAGGAGGGGGCAGTGGTTCTCCGCCGGCGCCTCCGCCACCTCCCCCACCTGTAACCAACACGCCGCCCTCAGCTAGCTTCACCTTGGCTCCGGGTACGGGAGACGCTCCCTTGGCAGTGGCCTTCGACGGCAGTACTTCCACCGATTCCGATGGAACGATCAATAGCTACTTCTGGGAGTTTGGGGACGCGGATCAGACAACGGGTATTGGTGCAACCGCGCAGCACATATACACAACCAATGGGAGTTTCTCGATTCGCCTGACCGTGACCGACGACGATGGAGCAACAGCAACGGTGGTAGCCAATATTACGGTAGATTCCCCTGCAGCCACCGCGCAGATCTCGGGAACCATTCAGATCCTGTCCTCGAGCGCCATCGACAGCGATGTGAACGACCGTTTCACCACACCAGTGTCGAACAACGATTTCGCCAATGCCCAGCCGGTTCCAAACCCAGTGACACTCGGAGGGTTCGCCAACATCGCGGGTTCCGGTTCGAGCTCGGGCAATCTTTTTGCGAGCGGAGACCCGGGGGATTTCTATTATGTCAGCCTTACCGGCAACGAACTGATCACGCTCACTTTTGCCGGGGCGAGTGCGGATCTGGACCTTCGCTTGTGGGACGACTCCTTACCTGCGCCGAACCTCATCGATGCCTCAGCCGGCAGTGGTTCGAGCGAAAGTCTCAACGCATTGAGCGCAGGCAATTTTTTCGTGGAAGTGGTGCCGGTATCGGGTGCGAGCAACTACGTGCTCAACATCGGCCAGGACGTGGTCTCGATGGGTCGCGCACCGAGCCGGATAAGTGACCCATTCGTGCCGGGCGAAATCATCGTGCAGTCGGATGACCCGGAATTCAGCTCCCGTTACGCGCTGCAGCCGGTAGTTCGCAGGGCAAGCCCGAGCGGCAGGTTTGCACTGCTGGCGACGGATACGCCCAATCGCTCGCTCCTGCGTGCCGCGCAGGCGTTGAGTCGCAGGTCGAATCTCACCCTGCCAGGCCACGGTCGCTTGTCTTTGAGGCTCGCAAGGAAGTACCAGACGCTGCTCATGATCAAAGGTATTACCAGCGACCGTGCGGTAATTTCGGCAGAGCCAAATCTAATCAGACGCGCGCACAAAGTGCCGACGGATCCTTTGTACGGGTATCAATGGCACTACCCCTCCATCAATCTCCCGCTTGCCTGGGACCTGACGAGGGGGGACACCAATGTCATCGTGGCGGTCATCGACACCGGCGTGCTGGTGAATCATCCCGATCTTGACGATCAACTCGTGCCCGGCTACGACTTCGTCAGCAACACCCAACGTGCCAACGACGGAGACGGGATCGATTCCGACCCGAACGATCCCGGCGATCTCGCCTACGGTGGTTCGAGCAGTTTTCACGGAACCCATGTGGCCGGTACGATCGCCGCAGAAAGCAACGACCCCGACAGTGCAGACCCGAACCCCACCGGGGTTGCGGGTGTCGCCTGGAACGCACGAATCATGCCGGTGCGGGCACTCGGTGTCGACGGAGGCACCACTTACGATGTTTTGCAGGCGCTGCGCTTCGCGGCCGGGTTGCCCAATGACTCAGGCACGGTTCCCGCGCAACGGGCCGATGTGATCAATATGAGCCTCGGCAGCTCCTTTTCTTCCCAAAGCGAGCAGGCGGTCGTGAACGAGGTTCGCGCCCTGGGTATTTTTATCGTCGCAAGCGCCGGTAACGAATCTTCCACGTTACCGAGTTATCC
>SMWK01000290.1 GCA_004356895.1 Gammaproteobacteria bacterium | reverse complement strand
CTCGATTCTGCGGCTGAGCAAACTGGACAAAAATTTTGATGTGCATGACAGCGTGGCAGCTTTGAACTACGTTCAACAACGCCAGGAGGAAGGTGAGGTTGTGACCGGGCTGTTATATGTGGATCCCGAAGCCTCGGACTGCCATGAAGTGCTCCATACCGTCAATCAGCCGTTGAACGCTCTCGAGGAGGCCGATCTTTGTCCGGGTTCCGATGCCCTGACCGCCATCAACGCCAGTTTTCGGTAGTTTTGAGTACAATGCTGGACCTCTCATTACATCTCCTGACGTAATTCCCTCGATCCTGAGGTTTAATGTCTAAGCGATATTGCGTGTGAGGTGCGAAATTCTCATAATGCGCGCCATTCAGAACCAAGCCCCCTTGGGGCCATCACAAGCCATAGATACCAGCACGAGGAACCGCCGTGGCACTAGCGAGTCTTGACGACTATTTTCCGGATTGGAAGGAGCGCGAAGCGCTGGCCGAGTCCATGATCCCTATGATCGGCCGTCTGTATCGGAGCAATGTAGTTACTTACTGTTATGGGCGGTCCCTGCACAGCCAAAATGTAACCCGGATCATGAAGACCCACCGTTACGTGCGTCAGGTGGCAATAAACGAACTCTCGGAATTCGAAAGTTACCCGATTCTGGAAGCCCTCACTCAACTTGATCTCGGGCCTTGTCACATCGATGTCGGTAAGCTCGCGACTCACTACATGGAGGAGAATGGCAACGGCAGTAAGCTCACTGCGCTGGAGTTTGTGAAGCGAGAATGTGCGGAGGTCATTGGCCGCCACATACCGCCGCTCGAGAAACCTCAGGATTTGGTGTTGTACGGTTTTGGTCGTATTGGTCGGCTCATTGCGAGGTTGCTGATCGAAAAAACGGGCAGTGGTCAGCAACTGCGGTTGCGCGCGATCGTCGTGCGCAAGGGAAGTGAAGACGACCTCAACAAGCGTGCAAGCCTGCTGCGCCGCGATTCGGTTCACGGCAGCTTTCAGGGCACGCTCCGGGTGGATGAGGAAAATTGCTGCATCATCGCCAACGGGAACGTGATCCGGATTATCTACGCCGGTAATCCGGACGAGATAAACTACGAGCAGCACGGTATTCACGACGCCATCATCATCGACAACACCGGCGTGTGGCGCGACGAGGAGTCGCTTGGCCGGCATCTAAAAAGTCCAGGTGCTGCCAAGGTGATTCTTACGGCGCCGGGCGAAGGCAACGTCAAGAATATCGTGTCGGGGGTTAATTCCGACACCATGGAAACTTCGGACACTATCCTGTCTGCCGCCTCCTGTACCACAAACGCCATCGTGCCGGTGCTCAAGGCGGTAAACGACGAGTTCAAGATCGTGCACGGACACATGGAAACCGTGCATGCCTACACAAACGATCAGAATTTGATCGACAATTACCACAAGAAGAACCGGCGCGGGCGCGGCGCGCCGTTGAATATGGTCATTACGGAAACGGGCGCCTCTTCGGCGGTTGCTCAGTTGTTGCCAGAACTCGCAGGCAAACTGACGGGTAATGCCATTCGCGTGCCGACGCCAAACGTGTCCCTGGCAATTCTCAACCTGACGCTGAGTCGCGAAACCACCGTGGAAGAGATCAACAACTTCCTGCGCCAAACGGCATTGCACTCCAATATGCAGCGACAGATCGATTTCGTGACGTCTCCGGAGATGGTGTCCTCAGACTTCGTCGGTAATCGCCACGCCTGTGCGATCGATGGTGGCGCAACCATTGCCAAGGAAAATCGAGTGGTACTTTACGTCTGGTATGACAACGAGTTTGGCTACGCCTGCCAGGTGGTTCGGGTGGTCCAGAAATGGGCGGGTATCTCGTATCCGCTGATTCCGAAGGATGTGGTCAAGCAGGGGTTTTAGCAGTTTGATCAGAGGTTCGCTAGCTTGCGCCGTATAATGGCCAGTGTTGCGCATTGGCCGCCTTAGGAATCTTCTCTACCGCGTAGACTCCTGCCCGACTGGCGGGCTGCTGATATTGGCATCCCGGGTTAGTCGCCACTATAATCCGCGCCGCCGACCGCGGCTGCTCTGCCCAGTTTCTACTGACACGTCATGCAAACCGTTTGATGCGTGATTTGTCCTAAACTATCGTCAGTACCTGTCGCCCATGGGTGGGGGCGTTTTGCCTGGTTTTTACTAAAATTAGCAAGTGGTCTGACCATTTCCAGCTAATCAGTGGTGTGAGTGCGAAGGAACAGTAATCGTCGATGATTAACATCAAGAAGGGACTCGACTTGCCGCTTTCCGGTCGTCCGGAGCAGCACATTGAAGAGGCACGCGCGGTACGCAGCGTCGCCGTGCTCGGGGCTGATTTTCCAGGGATGAGGCCCACCATGCTGGTGCGTGAGGGCGATACAGTGAAACGTGGCCAGGTCCTGTTTACGGATAAAAAGAATGAAGGTGTACTGTTTACCGCACCAGCTGCGGGCAGGGTCGCGAGCATCAACCGGGGTGCGAAGCGCGTTTTGCAATCGGTTGTCATTGACCTGGAAGGGGATGCGACCGAGACGTTCGCGCGTATCGGCATCGACGAGGTAGGTAACCTGAGTCGTGAGCAGGTCGTCGAAAATCTGATTGCCAGCGGCCTGTGGCCGGCTTTGCGTACACGGCCGTACAGCAAGGTGCCAGCGATCGATTCGACCCCACATTCGCTGTTCGTTACCGCGATGGACAGCAACCCGCTGGCGGCCGATCCGGCGGTTGTCATTCCGGAATATGCGACGGAATACGCAGCCGGACTGGATATTGTTGCCAAGTTGACGGAAGGAGCAGTTTACGTTTGCCAGGAAGCCGGTAAATTTTTGCCGACTGGTAGCGATCATAAGTTATCCGTCGAGGAGTTCTCCGGTATTCACCCGGCCGGGCTACCGGGAACACACATCCATTTTCTCGATCCTGTCAGTTCGCACAAAACGGTCTGGTACATCGGTTATCAGGACGTCATCGCTGTTGGTAGCCTGTTTCTGACGGGAGATATCCTCAGTGATCGCATCATCGCGCTTGGTGGGCCGGGTGCGTTACGCCCGCGACTTTTGAAAACGGTACAAGGTGCGAATCTCGAAGAACTCACGGCAGGTGAGCTCAAAGACGGTGAGCAACGGGTGATTTCCGGCTCGGTGCTGTCCGGCCATGAAGTCATCGGCCCGGTGTCATTTCTCGGTCGTTACCACTTGCAGGTTTCGGTCCTGCCTGAGGACCGCACTCGCCGGCTGTTTGGTTATCTGACGCCAGGACTTGACCGGCATTCGGTTTTTCCTATTTATCTGTCCAGATTGTTAGGCGCAAAAGCGCTGAATTTCACCACATCTTCTAACGGCAGCCCCCGTGCCATGGTACCTATCGGTACATACGAAACAGTCATGCCGTTGGACATTCTTGCTACCCAGCTGCTACGCAGCCTCCTGGTTGGCGATCTGGATACAGCCATTGGTCTCGGGTGCCTGGAGCTCGACGAGGACGACATTGCGCTGTGTACGTACGCATGTCCGGGCAAATACGAATACGGCCCCGTTTTACGGCAGGTACTCACGCAAATCGAGAAGGAAGGCTAGTGCGCCAAGAAGCTATTTCGGAGACACCACGCTAGATGCGTAAATTACGCGCCTTCATGGATGATATTGCTCCCTACTTCGAGGAAAAAGGCAGGGTTGCGTGGCTCTATCCGCTATATGAAGCCATCGATACCGCCCTGTATACCCCCGGCACCGTTACCGATGGCGCGTCCCATATACGTGATGGCCTCGATCTGAAACGGATCATGATGACGGTCTGGGCTTGTGCGTTCATACCGGTGTTTACCGGTAGCTATTTTCTAGGCCTGCACGCTAACGAGGCGATGCAGGCGATGGGGATTGCTTCCGTCGATAACTGGCGAGCAATTTTCCTCGACCTGCTCATCAGCTACGACCCCAATAGTTACTGGGATTGCCTGGTGCATGGGCTGGCCTACTTCATGCCTCTGTACATCGTCGTGTTTGCGGTGGGTATCATCTTTGAAATCTGGTTTGCCGCTAAGCGCGGGCATGAGGTAAACGAGGGTTTTTTCGTAACGAGCATCCTTTTCACTCTTACCTTACCGCCTACGACGCCTTTGTGGATGGCAGCGGTTGGCATCATCTTCGGGGTTGTTATCGGCAAAGAGGTGTTCGGTGGCACCGGCAAGAACTTCCTCAACCCAGCGTTGACCGGGCGCGCATTTCTCTATTTCGCCTATCCGGCGCAGATGTCGGGTGATGCGGTGTGGGTTGCTGTGGATGGCTTTACGCGCGCGACAGCGCTCGGCAATGCAGCCCTCGGCAATGATTATGGGGTGAGTCTCATCAATGCTTTTGTTGGCAACATGGCCGGCTCACTCGGTGAAACCTCGACACTTGCGATATTTATCGCCGCACTGATTCTCGTGGCCATGAGAATTGCTTCCTGGCGGATCATGGTGGGTGTGGTAGTGGGCATGGTCGCGACTTCGCTCCTGTTCAACGCCATCGATTCCACCAACCCAATGTTTTCGATGCCTTTCTGGTGGCATGCAGTGCTGGGTGGTTTCGCTTTTGGCACAGTATTCATGGCCACCGATCCGGTGTCTGCTGCAATGACGAATATAGGCCGTTGGGTGTATGGCGCGCTCATCGGGGTAATGTGTGTGCTCATTCGTGTCGTAAATCCGGCGTTTCCGGAAGGGATGATGCTCGCGATCTTGTTTGGGAACTTATTTGCGCCGCTCATCGATCATTTTGTCGTGCAGGCCAACATCAAGAGGAGGCTCGCTCGTGGCTGAGGTCAACAACCCCCGTAAATTCGATAAGGAAGGTCTGGGAAACGTTCTGCTAGTTGCGGTATCGGTTTGTCTTGTTTGCTCCATTGTCGTGTCCTCTGCTGCCGTAATGTTGAAACCTCAACAGCAGATTAATCAGGAGTTGGATCGTAAACAGAACATCTTGCGCGCAGCGGGGATGTTGTCGGCTGACAGCATCTTCGATAGCGAAGGGCGTGGTGTAGATGAAATCTTCAAACGGTTCGATGTCCGTGCGGTGAATCTGGAAACCGGTGAGTACACCGATAGTGTGGATGTTGAAAGTTACGACCAGACGAAAGCATCACGGGTGAGTGCTACCTCACGGGATCTGACTACGAGTGAGGACATCGCAACCCTGGGTCGACGGGAACATGTAGCGCTCGTATATATGCTTACTACCGAAAAAGGAGCGCTCGACAAGTTGGTGTTGCCGGTACGCGGTTACGGCCTTTGGGGCACCTTGTTCGGATACCTCGCCATCGAAGGAGATCTCCAGACGGTTGCAGGATTGGCTTTCTATACTCACAAAGAGACGCCAGGACTTGGTGGTGAAGTAGACAATCCCAATTGGAAAGCATTGTGGCCGGGTGTCTCGTTGTTCGACGAATCAGGCTCGCCCGCCGTGCGTTTGGTGAAAACGCGGTCTCCTGGCGGCAGTGCCGCTGCCGCGCATGAGGTCGATGCATTGTCGGGCGCAACTATGACGAGTCGGGGTGTTGAGAATCTCGTCCGTTTCTGGACCAGTGAACTCGGTTACGGTCCGTTTTTGAGCAAGTTACAGGCGGGGGCCTAATCGTGCAAACTCCCAAGGAAGTTTTGATCGATCCGATCTTCAACAACAACCCCATCGCGTTGCAGGTTCTGGGCGTTTGCTCGGCGTTGGCCGTTACCGTAAACATGTCCACGACGCTCGTCATGTGTGCGGCTGTCACCTTCGTCACCACGATGTCCAACGTACTTGTGTCCACCGTGCGCAACCGTGTTCCCTCGAGCATCCGCATCATCGTACAGATGACGCTGATCGCATCGCTGGTAATCGTCGTCGATCAGATATTGCGGGCGGTCGCCTACGATATTTCGAAAAGCCTTTCGGTCTTTGTAGGGCTCATCATCACCAATTGCATCGTCATGGGTCGTGCCGAAGCATTTGCCATGCAGAACGGTCCCTGGTTGTCAGCTTTAGATGGATTCGGCAACGCGCTCGGCTACAGCGTCATCCTGATTGCCGTTGCACTGGTGCGTGAGCCGCTCGGCTCGGGAACGCTGCTCGGTTACGAGATTCTGCCGCGGGTTGCAGACGGTGGCTTCTACTACACCAACGGGTTGATGCTTCTGGCGCCGAGTGCGTTTTTCATTATCGGTCTCTTCATCTGGGGGATTCGTTCCTGGAAGCCTGAACAGGTAGAAGAGCCGACTTACGAAATCGCCCCCAACATGCAGTACAAGGAAGCGATGTAGTGTTGGAGCACTATTTAGGATTGTTCATCCGCGCCGTATTCATCGAGAACATGGCACTGACTTTTTTCCTCGGGATGTGCACGTTCATCGCCATCTCGAAGAAGATTTCCACAGCCATCGGCCTCGGCGTTGCCGTAACCGTCGTGCTGGCGATTACCGTGCCTGTCAACAACCTGATTTACAACTATCTGTTGCGGGATGGCGCGCTCGCCTGGGCCGGCTTTCCGGATGTTGATCTGAGCTTTCTTGGGCTGCTTTCGTACATCGGTGTGATCGCCGCCATGGTGCAGATTCTGGAGATGTTTCTCGATCGTTTTGTGCCACGCTTGTATAACGCGCTTGGTGTTTTTCTGCCGCTCATAACGGTGAACTGCGCCATCATGGGGGCATCACTTTTTATGATAGAAAGGGACTATACCTTTGCCGAGAGCACCGTGTTCGGTCTCGGTGCCGGGGTGGGCTGGGCGCTGGCGATCACTGCGCTTGCCGGTGTGCGGGAAAAGCTCCAGTACAGCGATGTACCTGAAGGCTTGCGGGGGCTGGGCATTACCTTCATCTCGGTCGGCCTAATAAGTATGTGCTTCATGTCGTTTGGCGGCATCGATATCTAAAGGACAGGGATGTTGCTAGACACTACCATTCTCCTGGGTGTGGGAATGTTTACCGGGACCGTATTGTTCCTGGTCATGATCATTCTCGTCGCCCGCTCGCGGCTTGTCAGCAGCGGCGATATAACGATTGAGATCAACGACGATCCCGATAAATCCGTAGTCGTTTCCGCGGGCGACAAGCTGTTAAGTACCCTCGCGGCGAAAGGCATATTTCTAGCTAGCGCGTGCGGGGGTGGTGGCACCTGCGCGCAATGCCGATGCCAGGTATTGAAGGGTGGCGGCAGCATTTTGTCGACAGAGGAAGGACACTTTACCCGGGGTGAAATTCGAGATAACTGGCGACTTTCCTGCCAGGTGGCTGTTAAACAGGATCTGAAAATCCAGGTACCTGAAGACGCGATCGGCGTACAACGTTGGGAGTGTGAGGTCATCACCAATCCAAACGTTGCGACCTTCATCAAGGAACTGAACCTCAAGCTCCCGGAGGGCGAAGTGGTGGACTTTCGCGCGGGCGGCTACGTGCAGCTCGAAATTCCACCCTACGAGATGGACTACAAAACGATCGATGTTGAGGGACAATACCGCGGAGACTGGGATCGGTTTGATGTCTGGAAATATCGAAGCCAGGTCGGCGATCCCACCATTCGCGCGTACTCCATGGCGAACTACCCCGAAGAAAAGGGTATTTTGAAATTCAATATCCGCATCGCTTCACCACCACCGGGTATGGATGTGCCGGCCGGTAAGATGTCGTCCTATGTATTTGATCTGAAGCCTGGCGATAAGCTGACGGTCTTCGGCCCCTACGGGGACTTTTTTGTAAAAAATACGCGTGCAGAGAAAATATGGATAGGCGGCGGTGCTGGTATGGCACCGCTACGTTCGCAGATATTCGATGAACTCAAACGGGCCAACGAAACCTACAAGATGAGCTACTGGTATGGCGCCCGCTCCTTACAGGAGATGTTCTACACCGAGGAGTTCGATGAACTCGCCAGCCAGTTCGACAACTTCGAATGGCACGTAGCACTCTCGGATCCCTTACCCGAAGACAACTGGCAAGGCCATACGGGATTCATCCACCAGGTAGTGTTCAATAACTACCTCAAAGACCATCCCAATCCAGAAGACTGCGAATACTACCTCTGCGGACCTCCCCCGATGGTGGCCGCCATCCTGCAGATGCTCGAAGACCTGGGGGTGGAGCCGGAGAATATCCTGCTGGACGATTTCGGCGGCTGATTCCTTCCAGATCAGGACATCCATGATTTCATAATTCAGATCCAAGGAAGATCAGAAGATCAGGACATCCACGGATTAGGATTCCAGGAAAATCTAGTTCCAGATCAGGACATCCACGAAGTGGGTGTCCCGAATCTCGTTGTCCCGAATCTCGTTGAATTGATCAAGTTCCAGATCAGGACATCCACGAATTGATTAGTAGTGGGTGTCCCGAATCTCGTTTTCCAGAATCTCGTTTAACTAATAAGCCGCTAAAGCCAGAACCTAGCGGAGATTTTCCAATCGTTCTGCTTTCACTGCGATCTCTACCCTTAGGTTTTGGATTTCCGTTTCGAGTTTGCCTTGTTCTTGAGAAAGCAATTTGGTTTCTTCGAGCAGGTGGCGGCGCTCGAGCGTCGTAGTCATCCCGTCGACGATGTGTATTTCAGCGTCCACAATTTGGGTTTTGATCTGCTTGAGCCGGGTTTCCTTTTGAGAAATCAACCGTTGCATGTCGGAAATTTCTGATCGGGCTAGATAGAGCTGCTGCCCTTCCTTATAAGCTGCGTAAAAAGCGCCCCGCATGTGGGTAGGACAGAAATTTGCGTACTGTACTCCGCGCTCACCAGCCGCAAAACCATTGTGGGGTTGGCAGTACTCTTCGACACCTTCCTCCCAGCCAGCGAAGTACGCCTGTCGATCGGGAACGATGCCATGTTTGACGCAGGCGTTCTGATGCTTGAGCAGTTGTGAACTTTGAATGCCGCTGAGGCCATCACGGTAGCCCACCGTCTGCCAATCGCTGGCGATGCACTGACTTTCGCTGAGCGTTGCGCAGCCGCTCAGGGCAAGCACGCCGGTCAATGCCACCGTGATGAACAGGTTTTTCATGCATATCTCTACTTATTGACGCCAAACAAAACGATAGTGCAAACGCGCAAGCCTGATTGGCATCGAGTTCACAGTTTGATTCATCTGTTGGTTGAATTTTGTAGACTCCGAAAGCTGACCGGGACAGTTGCGCGTGAGCCCCCGTGGTAGTCACCGGCTAAGGGGGCAACGTCGCCTGCAGGCGCAAACGTCGCCTGAAGGCACAAACGTCGCCTGCAGGCACAAACGTCGCCCCGGGGCGCAGTCGTCGCCTAAAGGTTCAAGCGTCGCCGGTAGGCTTCGGGGCTTTCGTTCGTCCAGCGGCGGAAGGCGTGGGAAAAGCTGCTGACATCCGCAAACCCCAGCAGACTGCCTACCCGGGTGATGCTGTTCTCGGGTCGGGTTAACAGCTCCAGTGCCATACGGTGACGCGTGTCAGACAACAGTCCGCGAAACGTGACTTTTTCGCGATGTAGTTGCCTCTGCAGGCTGCGCTGGCTCGTGTTGAAACTGCGCGCAATCTCAGCCAGCGAGTAGGTGCCGTTTTTTAACCGGTCTTCAAGAGATCGGGTAATTCGTTCAGCGGTAGTCTGTCCACGACTTTGGCAGACGTAGTCATCCAGCGTAGCTCTTGCATGGCACAGGACTGCTGGATCGAAATGGGGCAGCGATTTATTTGCCATCGTAGCGTCGAAAACAAACTCGGTTCGCTCGGTGAATTTTGGTGCAACGTCGAAGATGGTCCGACACTCCGATGCGATCTTCGAGTGACACACTGGTAACTGGACGCCGAGTAACCTGCAGTGTTCCGTCACGATTCGGCAGAACCGGTATACCACGACGATGTAGGCGAGCTTGGCGTCATCGGATCGTGTTTCCGGGATCGAAAGATCCAGGTGAACGGCTGTATTCGTCCTAGTGAGACCGAGCCGCAGCCCATCGTCGATGATGAATGCAAACTGAGACAACAATTCCAGCGCGTCGTGCAGGGTTTGGCAGGCGCAAAGTGCGTAGCCGAGTGGTCCGAATGTGGTCACTGAAATCGCTTGACCGACCAGCAATCCGAAGTCGCTTCGGTTGACCACGGCGCGTGCCACATTCCAGGCGTCGTAAGCTACTGAGAGCGGAATGCGACCACCCGGAGTATCTGGAAAATCGGCGTTGATTCCCGATTCGATCAAAATGGCCCGTCCGTCGAACCCAAGCTGGTCCAGCACACCGGACATAGCTACCAGCACTTCGCGTGCGCAGGTTGCCGTGTTGGTCGAAGGGACCAACGGCTGGGACGCTTGAGTCGTAAGCGATTCGCTGACCATAACTTTGCGCAATCCGTGTGCAAGGCACACGGGCGCGGAGAACTCGAGTAATCGCGTATATTCAGTGTAGACAAATGTGCGAATTTGGCTGGGTAATAGGCCGTCGAAATTCAAAAAAACCGGGTAACGAGCGAAAAGACGCTATTGTTTGCCGAGGTCCTGGGGTTCAAGCCAGATGCAATCCGTGCAGCCATTGTCCGCCAGATTCAGCTCCGCAGCCTGACGATCACCTTCGAACTGATATTGTGGATCTGTCGAGCGTTCAACCCGGTCGTCCGCATGTTTCTTTTTCTCGGAAGCTGGCCGCATGACTTTATCTTTCCATGCGTCCGTAGTCGCCCATCGGTACGGCAGCGTGCGAATAGTTCCAGGCACCTGAATCGTATCCAATGCGGACAGAGTATCGATCATGACTTTGCGCTGTAATGCTTTATCTCCGGGTTTTCCGGCGGTATGACCGAGCGGAAAGTCCAGATAGACGGCTCGGGGTGCGTTGACTGAGCGCGTAATCGAATAAGCACTCGACATGCTGATCGTCGGTATACCGCGTTCCTCGATTTCTCGTGCGATCAGTCCGACGGACTGATGACAGACGGGTCAGACGGGTACCAGAATGACGACATCCACCCGGTCTTTGACGAGTCGATCGGCGATCGCCGGGGCGAGAATTTCTTTTACCTTGCGAGACGAGTAGATACCGCCCATGAACGTATACGCATGGGGGCTCAGTTCGCCGATACGACTCAACTCGGCCAGGTCTCTGAGAGTTTCCAATGGAAAAACGACGTTCGGGTCGGCCCGTGCATCGGTGAGATCGTAGGCAAAGTGGGTAACGCGCAGCTCGTTCAGCTTAACGGTCGTCGGAATGAGGCGGAAACTGCAATCGTCTTTGTAGTGGAATGCCACCTGGCCAAGCCGATAGATTCCACCTGATGCCACGAGTCCAACACGAGCATCACGTAGCGCCTTACCGAGTGGAACAAAGGGTGGCTCCCCAGGATTATTCACCCATTGGTAGGGTGGATAGCCTAAGCGAGCATATTGCTCGAAGGTTCTCTGGATGTAATCGATGGGTTCGCTATGCATGTGGTGTTTTTGCAAATACCATTCTTTGAGGCTTATCTTAGCCATGTAAGTGTCGCGAAGTAGACTTGTCAACTTGCAAATTAAATCGTAGGGAGGCGGATGTGGTTACGGTGCTCGATGGGGGAATGGGGGCCGAACTCGCTCGGCGGGGCGATTCCACGCCAAACGCACTGTGGTCGGCGCAAGCGTTGCTGGATGCCCCGGAAGCCGTCAGTTCCGTGCACGATGAGTTCATCGAAGCGGGCGCTGAGATCATTACCACCAACACCTACTCTACGATTCCGAGTTATCTCGACAAGTCGGGACTGGCGCAACGGTATTTGGAGCTTACCGAGCTTGCCGGGAAGCTGGCCCGGGACGCGGCGGATCGCGCCGGGGCTGCTCATTTGAGCGTACAGGTTGCAGGTTCGCTACCTCCGTTGGATGAAAGCTAT
>SMWK01000289.1 GCA_004356895.1 Gammaproteobacteria bacterium | reverse complement strand
TGCTCAATACATGAAGGGTGCGACTGCCATGTTCGGTCGTGCTCGATTGCAATACGATATTCAGGGCACCGCCCTGGGGATGTGGCAGGCTCAGTGACCCTAGTGCGATGAGCGACTCGATATCGGCGGCGTAGAAGGGATAGTGGTTTGCCTGGACGTCTGAATTGTGCTCCGAGAAGGGCACCAGCGGGGTCGGCTTCGCGGCAGGAACAGTTTCCACTTGCGTGGTTCCATCGGTTCCGTGACGCGAAACGATTCCGTCAACGCCAATTTTTTGTAGGCCTGGATAACCGGGGTTCGTGAACGGTGAATTCGCTGATTCGGAGTAACAAAATAATAGACATGCCACCAGGCACGTTTTCCAGGCCATGAATTCAGTGTAGGAAGCGGTCTTGAAGGGCACCGGGTTGTGCCGTCAGCAATGTGGCGAAGTGAGGAGGCGATCACGAAAATGCGATCGAATCGCGCCGTTGACCTGTATATATTCCTGTCGCTAGCCGAGGGCTGCGTTTTTACCGGCAATCCGGCCAAAAACGGCTCCGGAGGTGAGTCCGCTGCCACCCGGATAGTTGAAATAGAACAGTCCGCCCATGAGTTCACCTGCCCCAAAAAGCCCATGAATGGGCTTTTCGTCCTGGGCCAGTACCTTTGCGGTGCGATCGATGTGTAAGCCGCCGAAGGTGAAGGTAATCCCGCAGGTCACGCCATAGGCCTCGAATGGCGGTTCATCGAGACAGTTAGCCCAATTCGACTTAGGAACGCTGAGTCCCCGCGTTCCACGACCGTCCAAGGTAGTTGGATCGAACGGGATCTCGGTCATGACTGCCGCGTTGAATGTTTCCACGGTCTCGATGAAGGCGATTTCGTTCATACCCTCCATTTTCGCGGCAAGCTCCGGGATCGATCCGGCACTGACCTTGGTGACCTGGCGAATCCTGTATTCGTCACGGAGATCCGCTGTCACCTTGGCGTCGAATACCTGCCAGGCACTCTGTTGGGGTTGGCGGAGGATCTCCTGACCGTATTTTGCATAGGTAAAGTTGCGGAAGTCCGCTCCCTCATCGACGAACCGTTCGCCGTTGTTGTTTATTATCACGCCGAGAGGGTAGGAATGTTTCTGAAAGCTGTCCCCGACGTTCAGATCGCCGAATTCCGGTGCGTTCAGATCCCACGCGACGGCGTGACAACCGGACCAGTGGCCTCGTGCCGCAGCGCCGGCTGATAATGCCATGGCAATTCCATCGCCGGTGTTGAACCGGGTCCCACGCACTTTGGCCAGATCCCAACCCGCGCCCAGATAACGGGTTCGCCAGGTTGTACTCGATTCGAATCCCCCACAGGCAAGGATCACCGCGTCGGCATGATAGACGTCCGACTCGCCGTTCTGTAACACCGTGACGCCGCAAACCCGACCCTGTTCGCAGACGAGATTCGTTGCGCGAGCGTCATAAAGCAGGGTGACGCCGTGTTTGGTGGCAATGTCTGTCAGGCTGTCGACAAGGCCGGGTCCTCCGCCCCAGGTTTCCACGGTGAGCCCACCCCAGAAGCGAACCCGGCCGTCTGTTTCGAAAGACTGGCGGCCATAAAGTGGCAGGAATCGCACACCTTTTTCCTGCATCCACTGGAGAGTAGGGAAACTCTCATCAATCAGCGTTTCCGCAAGATCAGGATCGGTACGATATTGGCTAAGCCGGCCCAGATCATCGAAAAACTGCTCGCGGGCATAGGTCCCGAAATCCGTTCGGGCGATTTCGGCTTGGGTGAGGTCTGGCATCAGACGTTTGAGATCGTCGGTGCCGTTGTACACCACGCGCATGGCACCGGCGGTAAATCGTGAGTTGCCACCACGCAGCTCGAAGGGTGCTCGCTCGAGCAGCGTAACCCGTGCGCCATGTTCTGCGGCACTGATCGCTGCACACAACGCGGCGTTACCTCCGCCGACGATGAGCACCTGTCGACTTTCCCTCATTGCCCTTGATACCGGATACCCGTAGTCTCTTGTTAGATTATCACAGGAGGGGAAGGTACCGCGGCTGCGTGGAGGGTACTCATGGCCTGTCAGACTGCGGCGCCTCAACACTGATGACGTTACCAAAAACCGTGTTTGCGATGGTGCAGACGGCAGTTCGCTCTCTGGAACCACGGGATCTGCCGATGCCCGAGATCGACGATGATTCAGGGCTTCTCAAGCTCGAAGCCTGTGGCATCTGTGGCAGCGACTATGAGCAGTTTGATGGAAAACTGCGTACGCCCATGCCGGTGATACCCGGGCACGAACCGCTCGGTGTGATCGCCAAGATCGGTGATCGTGCCGCCGCGCGCTGGGGGGTTGATGTGGGCGATCGGGTGGCCGTGGAAACCATGTTGTCCTGCCGTTTTTGCGCGCAATGTCTGGGTGGTCACTATCACCTGTGCGATCAGCGCAAGATTTACTCCTACATTCCGCTCTCGGAAGCGCCGGGCTTGTGGGGTGGCTATGCCCAATATATGTTTCTGCACGCGAACTCCATCCTGCATAGAGTGAACCCCGAACTGCCAGCCGAAATCGGCGTGATGTTCAATCCTCTCGGCGCTGGCTTTCGCTGGGCGGTGGAGATGCCCAATACCCAGCCCGGAGACACGGTGGTCATTCTAGGCCCGGGGCAACGAGGGCTTGCTAGCGTGATTGCGTGTCGGGAAGTTGGCGCCGGAACCATCATCGTCACTGGCTTGGAAGCGGATGCCGACAAGTTCGCGGTCGCACGTGAATTCGGGGCCGACTACACCATCGATGTCGAAAACGAAAATTCGGTGGAGCGGGTGAAGGAAATCACACTTGGTCGGGGTGCTGATGTGGTTGTCGACGTCAGTGCGTACGCAACTCAGCCTGTTGTCGATGCGTTGTCGATGGTGCGACCAGGTGGAACGATCGTGCTCGCCGGAGTGAAGGGCTTCAAACCCGTGGACAATTTTATTTCTGACCTGGTTGTGCTGAAAGAAATCAACATCCGTGGTGCTATTGGTGTCACCTCAACCGGTTACAAGGCGGCCATCCGGCTTATCGAATCGGGTCGTGTTCCCATCGAGAAGATGCACACCCACAATTTCGATCTGCAGGATGCGGAGCTGGCGATTCGCACATTGGCTCGGGAAATACCCGACGATTCTTCCATTCACTCCTGCCTGATCCCACCGCACTAGCCCGGCCTGTTTGAATCGTCCGAGTTAACCGCAAAACACAGGATAACATCATGAAATACGGCATTATTCTCGGTGCCCCGAGCATCGAGGGTCAGATTGCCACGGCCAAGCGTGCGGAAGCGGCCGGGTTCGAATCTGCCTGGACGATCGAGTTCTTCAACAGCCACGGCCTGGTTCGGCTCGCCGCGGTCGCGACAGCGACGGATCGAATCAAGCTCGGCACGGCTATCGCCTATGCGTTTATGCGCACACCCATGCTTGCCGCCTCCGCCGCGATGGACATCGATGAGATCTCCGGTGGGCGGATGATTCTCGGCCTTGGCAGCGGTACTGAGCGGATGAACCGAGACTGGTACTCAATGCCTTTCGATGATCCACCTGCCCCGCGCATCAAAGATGCGATCGGTCTGGTGCGCGCTGCGATCGCGGCGCAAAAAGGGGGTGGGTTGTTTTATGAAGGTCCGTATTACCAGGTGAAAATCCCGATCTATTCGCGTCCGGGTGCCGTCAGGGAGTCGATACCGGTCTGCATGGCGGCTGTCAACAAAGGGATGATTCGCGCGGCCGCGGCGACCGCCGACGGCTTGATCGGTCACCCCGTATTCACCCGCAAGTACATGGTGGAGAAAGTATTACCCGTACTCGACGGCAGTGCCTGTGAGCTTCTGCCTTACGTGATTACGGCCATTGCGGAGAATACCGAACAGGCGCGCAATGAAGCTCGGGGCCAGATCGCGTTCTACTACACGACAAGGCTGTATCATTCGATTCTGGAGCCTCATGGCTGGAGGGAAGCGGGTGAGACGATCGCAGCGGCGTTCCGGCAAGGTGATTACCCAGCCATGGCGGCAGCCGTTAGCGAAGAGATGATCGACCAGATTGCCATTGCTGGCACACCCGATGAGGTGCGTGATCAGTTGCAACAGTGGGAAACCCTCGCTGATCACGTCATCCTGTACAGCCCCAGTATCGGTATGAAGGGCGCTCGAGTGCAGGAAAATCTGGATGCGATCATCGATACCTTCGCGGCTTAGAATCAGGACTTAAACCCACACAGGAACACATATGTCAGAGCAGAAAACCGAAATTGCCTTCAATGAAGAAACCGCCAAGCGGTTCATGGGTACACCCCGTGGTGGTGGTGGCGGTTTGCCGGAATTCCTCGGCTTCGAAATCTTCGATGCTGGACCAGGCACCATGAAAGCGCGCTTTGAGGTCCGCGAAGACTTGCTGACGGGCTTCGGTAACATGCACGGTGGCATTCTCTCAGCGTTTTGCGACCATATGCTCGGTTGCGTGTGTTATCCGGCCATGCAGAAGGGGCAATGGGCGGCCACCACGGAGTTTAAGATCAACCTCACGCGGCCAGTCAGCAAGGGCACGGTGGAGGCGAGTGCGGAAATCATCAACCTGGGCCGAACCCAGGCGGTTGTGCGAATTGACCTGACTAACGAAGGCCGTATCTGCGCGATGGCCCAAGGTACGGTGACAATTCGCGAACCGAAGTAATGACGGCAATCTTCTAGTGGATTGTTGGTGCGATCAGCCGGGTCCGGCCAAACCTCCGTCTGGACCTCCCACCAGGCCGTCTGGTGGCCAGGGCGTCAGTCCTTCCTCCAGAGGCACCTCGAGGCTTTTGAGCAGCTGTGCGAAGAGATGCCAGTTGCCTATGGCAATGACCAGCTCTACACGTTCCGCCTCCGATTTGATGTGCTTGCAGCAAGAGTCCCAGGTGTCAGCGAGAATGTGACCGTGGTCGAGCGTGTCATCTGTTGCCTGTAACACGGCTTTGTCAGCGTCAGTCAGATTCTTGGCCGTTTGCCAATCGCGTACGGCCAGCAGATCCTCAGCCGGTATATCCAGACCCCGAGCCACGCGCCAGTGCTGGGTCCATTCGTAGGTGGCACCGGTGCGCCAGCCGATGCGCATGATGATGAGTTCGCGCAGGCGGGTGTCCAACACATTGCCATCAAACAGCAGCGTCGTTAGCGTTTTGGCGATTTCGAGCGCAACAGGCTGGTTGTGCAGGAGGATACGGAACACGGAAAGCTCAGCAAATTGCGGGTTCAAGCCCAGGGCTGCCGCGCGCTTGCGGGATTCTTGCAAAGGCAACATAGGTACTCTAGGTTCTGGCATAACTGGTATCCTTTCGCACGAGGTTATATAGACGCCTTGGTAGCGCCCTGGGCAATCGGGTAATTGTAGGGGAATGACGTGAGAAGTTGGTATTCCATTGGTGTGCGACTAACTGGCCTCTCAGCCATGGTGTTTGTGGGTGTTGGTTGCGCCTCGGTAAAATTGAACACCCAGGTTCCTGCGGGGTTCGATCTGTCTGGTCAATGGATACTGGTGCCGGAACTCAGTGACGAGACGCCTGACCCGCGCAAGCTGCGTGCCCGCTCGGAGCGCAAAGAACTCAAACACCGCAAAGTACTGTCCAAGGAGCGCGCTCAGGTTGGCAGTTTGCTGTTCATGACTCACGATTTTCCGGTGCTGTTGGCTGAACGCATGGATATTGAGCAAAACGCCGACTCCATGGGTATTGAATACGACCGGGGTGGGTATCGCGATGTGTCCTGGGGTAAACGCACCCGCGAGTTATGGGACGTCTACAGCGGCTGGGAGCAAGGCAACCTCGTGATCATATCCCAGGGGCACAATGCAAAAACCAAAGAGACCATGCGCTTGGAAAACGATGGCCGATTGTTGGTGGTTGCCGTGGAAGTAGATGCCGACGGCGAGAAGGTGTCGGTCACCCGGGTGTTTCGGCGCCTTTAGCTTATCTCTGGCACTCGTCGAAGCACCCGTCCGGGTTAGTCGAGATTCTCCAATGCGAGTTCCGCCACGTGCCGCCAGAAATCGCTGGATGCCCAGTTGCGCGCGTTGATTAAGTGCATTTTTGCCCGCGTGTCACCGATGAGGCGATAACCCTCGCCCAGGTAAAAATTGATGCGCGGTGACCAGGGCACTTTTGCATAAGCCACACGAAGGTAGTTGATCGCATCACCCGCCTGCCCGGAATGCAGATAGGCGAGGCCGAGGTAATAAATTGCGTCATAACGTTCCGGATCGCCGCGCATGGCCGAGCGCAAGAGCGGGATGGCTCTCTGCCAATTCTCGGTACACGCGGTCTCGCGGCTGAAAACGCAATCCCCGATCAGCATGCTGGCGAGCTGGATCTTGGCGGATACGTGAGTATTGTCACGACCGAGCGCATCTTCAGCAGATATCAACGAGTTGGCAGCCTCCTGGTTCTGGTCGTAGGCGTTCGAAAGGGCAACCAGGGTTTCGACGGGAACGTAATCCTGCTCGAGTAGATTTTTCAACACGACGATCGCGCCCTTCGGGTTGTGTTCCATCATCGTTCTGGCGAGTTCAAAATTCCGCTCGGAGTCACTGAGACATATGGATTCGATGGGCCTGAAGGCTGAGCGAGCATGTTCAGGAAGCGGTTGCAGCCGGGTCGCCAGTGGGCGTTTGAGGTGTTGCTTGAGTGCCCGCTCCAGACCCCGCGGTTCGGTGCCGAAGGCGCGTTTGAAGTCTCGGCTGGGATCACTCAGATAAGCTGCGAGCTGTTGCTGCTTTTCATCAGCATCAGGACCAGAGTTCAAATAGTGGACGAACACCCACGACCAATGATAGAACGCGGAGAGTTTGTCATGGCGCCAGTCGGCGACGTGGCGGGTGTCAACGACCTTCGCCAGCCGAAGTCTGGTGGAATTCAGGGTATCTCGGACTCGAGCCTTGTTGGGTATTGCACCGATGAGAACTTGATCGTCAGTAAATTCCAACGTAGCGAGGAAGCTCGCCAAACCTTCTTCGTACCACAGCGGATAACTCACATCGACCCTGTCGCGCACCAGGTAGTGGGTATATTCATGCAGTGTGTTTTCCTCCAGGAATCGATTACCCGGCTGAGGCCCAATCACCAGATGGTTTTCGATCATCGATGCGTGCATAAACCCGGCAAACGCACCCGCTTTGACGGTTACCCGAAAATCGCGCCGCGACTTGAATATGAAAACCTTCAACGGCAGCTTAGTCTCCTGCGCAGCGTGCGTGTCGTCACCGATGTATTGATTCACGCTCAGGTGAAACAGCGTCATGCGACGGGTAATAGTCTGAACATCTGCAGGTGCGACATCGGTGACGAGATCAAACTGTGGCGTGATGAATCGGCACCACTCGTGATCGAACGGGTCGGCGAGAACCGTCTGTGCAAACATCAAAAGAAGGCAACAGGCAGTGCCACGTAACCCCACGTTTACTCTCGACCCGGGGCAGAATTTACCTTTAGACTCCATCCCCGCCAACGGCTTAGGAAGATAGACGTTCCTGTGCGGAAAACAGGTTACATAGTGAGAGTGGGGCTCGCACTGCTGATCTCGCTGGGTGCCGGCGCTGCGGAACTTGCCGAATCCACAGAACAAAGAGAATCCGCGGAGCAAGCAAGTGCTGCGAAACAAAGTTTTCCGACGGTGAACTGTATTGCGGAACAAACCGGTGGGTTTCACGATCACCCTGGAGAGGGCGAGGTTTATGAACCGGCGCTCTTTCACCCGATTGCTTTCACGCTCGAGGAAAACCTGATTTTCATGATGAATCTGAGGACGAGCGAGGGGGCTGCGGATCTGTACTTGACGTTACGTACTTCCGAAGCACGAGAAACCGAACTCGAATGTCGGCAGGTACGAGGGAGTTTTGGGGCAACTGGGTTCAGCTGCGTCAACAAACCACCCTCGGAGATGCTGCTGATCAACCGAGATTCGTTACGCTTCACACGCACGGCGGTGGGAGGTTGGACCTTCGTCGGCGCTTCCGATAGCCACAACGGCGATTCCATATTCGTGGAATACGGAACATGCCACCGACAACAACAGTGATGCCGCCAGAACGTCTGGCGGACTCCACTGCTTGAGCTGGCTTACTCCGCTTCTTCTGTTGCTGGGGTTTCTTCCAGCGACTCTTCCAGCGACTCTTCCAGCGACTCTGCTTTTTTGAGGATCGCCAGAAGTTCTGCGTCTAGCGGCTCTGCATTCGCCACTTGGTCTTTTTCTGCGGCGATGTTGATGAGCTCTATGACTTGCAGACGTTCCTTCACGCTAAGGCTTTGTCCCTGAACGGTTTGGTTGTTAGCATCAGCAAATGCTGCACCGGCAAACAGAGCCAGCGTTACGCAAATCAGCTTTCTCATTCGACTTGTCTCCTGTGGATTCCCTACCCGTTAGTAACCGCTAATTTAGCACCTGTAAGCCCACCGCTATGGACCTTAACCCTTCGCTCCGTCGTGGTCCCAAACGGATTGCTCATTTACCGCAAAAATATAGCGGTACCCACGGTGTCTGCCTTTGATAATGCTCCCGTTCGACTCCAAAAACCAGATGCTGTCGTCCGGCTGCTTAACCGCGAGTACGGCGTGGTAACCGCGGACTTTGCGGTCGTAACTGACCAACACGCGCAGGTCGTCCACGGGGAAACCGAGCTCGCGCAGCATGAAATACTTCGCCGTCGCATAATCTTCACAGTCGCCACCGCGCCGGAGAAATTCCAGGAGGGTGGACCACTTGCTGCGAAATACTTCCTCCTCTTCGCTGATGGCGCTGAGTTGCCGGTGAGAGCGATCTCTACGGTAATGGCGATTGTTGACGTAGCGGTTGATCAGTGAAAATTGGCGCTCAGGTTCGAGATCGACGGCACGCAGTAAAATGTGGCGCAGGCTCTTGAGACCGCGACCCTCACACAAGTTTTCGTCGGCAAGGCAGGTATCGATCTGCACCCTTTGTGACCTGTGCCGTGAGAGAGTTTCAGCCCAGTTGGGAAGTAATTCAGCCCCGCCTAAGTAGGCGGGCCGATCAAAGCGATACTGTTCCGCGAACACAGGGCTTGCGAACAAGAGCATCACTGACGCCCAGGCTAAATAGCCAGCGTGCCAGCGCCACCTGTAGCTCCTACCCATGGTTTTATCGTCGCTCAACTCAGGCATTCGTGCAAATGGTGGTTTTTGGGGTCGTTGAACCGAATTAGGCCTATTTAGTCGAATTGTAGGACAGCTAAGGAAACCCAGGGACGGAGAGTTCGAAGTTGAGGAAGCATCAACATAAGCGCAATATTCCGATGGGAACGTGACAGCGGCCAAAGGTGGGTTTGGCTGATATGGCAGACGGAAGCAGGCAACGTTTGATCAGGCTTACATCGATATTTTTTGCGTCGATGCTGGTTGGGTGCGCATCCCTGGCCATACGGGAACCGAGTCTTTCGACAGACGAACTATTGAGCGGGGTCGCCGTATTCGGCGAAGTAGTTTCTGCCTTTGAGGCGCCCGAAATAGACGTATTGGCGCTCGACGATGCCATGAGGGCGTTCATCGAAGAACATGTCGGGCGCTCAGGAAACTCGGTCGCGCGGTTTCGACGTTTACTCAATGAATTGGAATCCCAAGGTTTCTTCAACGCCACCTACGATGCGGGCAAGACCAACAGCGCGATCGACACGTTTCATAACCGGTCGGGGAATTGCTTGTCGTTCACGAATCTATTTGTGGCGTTAGGCAGGGAAGCCAATCTCGAAACCGCCTACCAGATTGTCGACGTTCCACCGAGTTGGGATGCTCACAACGGCTACCTGATTCGCTTTACTCACATCAATGTTGTGATCAAAGGGACTCCCTTCGACCGAATAAATACTGGACAGTACACCGTTGACTTCAACGATATTGTCCCAAATCGTGAATATCCGCGGCGCGAGGTTAGCGATAACTACGCCAAGGGGCTGTTCTATAGCAACTTATCCGTAACCGCGCTGCGTGATGGTGACGTGCGCAGATCTTTCGCCTATTTAAAGAAGGCTATTGATCTCGAGCCGCACAATGCAGATATGTGGATCAATCTCGGTGCGTTTTTTGCCTCGCAGGCTGCACACGAGGAGGCGATACAGGCCTACCAGGTTGCGCTCGGTGTGAAACGAACGAGCAAAGCTTCGATGTCGGGGCTTGCGAGAAGTTATGCGGCGATTGGGGATAAAGAGCGAGCCGCAATGTATGCAACGAAGGTGCGCCGTTACCGGCAAAAAAACCCTTTTTATCACTTTGCCGTTGCGCAAGCAGAATTTAAGAACTCAAACTACACGCTCGCAATAAGGGCCATAGACAAAGCGATCGATTTAAGGAGGCGCAATCCTCGATTTCACCTTCTCAGAGGGCTTGCCGAGCAGCAACTAGGTGATGATGAAGCTGCCGAGAAGAGCTTCGACAAAGCTAAACGTTATGGGAAGAGCGACCTGAACAAGCTGAAGATGCGTGAGGATATTCTCTCCCTGAATTCGGGCCAGCCGCTCAGTTGATCAATCCTGGTGCAATGTCAATGTTCGGACGCTTCCGGGGATTGCAATTGGAGGTTCAAAGGATACACTAGCCGGCCTCGCGTGACGCACGCGTGACCCGTTCCGCCTTAGCTCAGTTGGTAGAGCAGCTGACTGTTAATCAGCGGGTCGGTGGTTCGAGCCCACCAGGCGGAGCCACCTCACAGCCCCCGTATTCCGGGGGTTTTTTGTGCCTGACGCCTTTTATAGCCTTACGTTTCAAC
>SMWK01000288.1 GCA_004356895.1 Gammaproteobacteria bacterium | reverse complement strand
CTTGTCCCGTCGCCAAAAGGCAAACCGTGAGCGACCGGCATCTTCGCGCCGTTCGCTCTGGCGCCGATCGGTCGTGATACCCTGGCGTCGAGCCCGTACTTCGAATAATCCCTTCGCGCTTCGGCGACGCTCGTCGTCCCGACGATCATCACCCGATCGACGGCTTTCAGACTCGTCTACAGTAACGGCGTGCACACCAGATTCTGTATCCATAACATGTGCCACCCGTGAAGGTGGCTAAACTATACGACATTCCTAACGGGCAAGCCAAATGGAATGAAGATGGACTTAAAATGAGACTATCTAGTCGGCCCTGAAAAAGTCCGTCCTGGATTTTTTCAGGGAGTCGCCTCGATTCGCCGCACAAAAAGCGTGGTTTTTGCTTGCTCATTCTCGGCTCGCGCCGAGCTTCGCTCGCGGCACTGCGTCCATGCCCTGCAAGTCGGCCGCTGCATATTGCAAGGTTTTAACGGGTTTCCCGCTAAAACCTTGCAATTTCTACGCTGGTAATTCCACGAGAAGTATTGATATCTCCGATGACCGAGCCTTTATCAGGGCCGACTATCTAGCGAGCTTGGCAGCCTGTTGGATCCAGTCATCACGCAGGATGCGTCCCTTGTGGGGATACAGGACATGGGATTCACTCGCAAGTGCCCGTTCATCGAGACCCGCAATTTGCTCGTAGCGAAATATTCCCAGACTGTTGAGTTGCTTCGCGAGCTTTGCTCCGACACCGTGAATCTTGGTGAGATCGTCGCTCTCAATCGAGGTTTTGTTCCTGCGACCGCCTTTTAATTCCCGCAACTGCTCGAGCAGTCGCTCGTTGGAGGCTCGGGCATCCACTAATTGTTGATTCAGAACCACCATCATCTTGCCGTCTATCGGCGAACTTTCGACGTCCTTTACCGCCATGTGCTGACGCCACTGTGCTTGGTTGAGTTGTTCGGTGCGATCTCGAACCATCTGCTCGAGTTTCTGCACCTCTAGTTGCAGCGAGTTGGCCTCTTCGGTGTCGACTTCAGGAGATTTGCGTTTACCCACGAGTTTATTGGCGGCTTTTAACGTCTGTTCCACTTTCGCCGTTGCTCTTTTCTGGTCTCTGAGCTCGGACTCCAACAGGTCGACCCGACCCGTGAAATCATCCCGATCTTTCTCCACTTCCTTAGCAGCCGCTATCGCCTGAGCGAGGGCATTTTCGAATCGATCGGCATCCTCAGACGCCGATTTCAGATCGGTCTGCAATTTCTCTAACTCTTCACGTCCGACGCCGATCAGCGCCTGCGATTCTGCAAGCGCGGATTCCTGACTCTTCTTGAGCTCTTCGAATTGCTCCTCAATGACCGCTTCGCTGTGGTCGTGAGTCTCAATCTCTTCGGTGAGCACGCCTATTCGCTCATCCTTTTCACTCAAGGTTTTTGTCTGTTCCTGCTCCTGGGTCACCACCGCTTGCTGCACTTGGGCGAGCTCTTCTTCGAGGCTCAACATCAACTCCTGCTGACGGTGCAGCTTGTCATCGAGCTGACCTATATGATCCGCATATTCCTGCGCATGTCGTTCTGCCTTCGCAAGCGCACCACTCAACTGGTCTTTTTCAAGCTCAAGGGCCCGCAAGGTTTCCTGAACATCAAGCTTTTCCTGTTCCAAACCCAACACCAGGTTAGAACGTTCCCCTAACTGAGCTTCGAGCTGTTGGACCCGCTCTTCCTTATCCGCTATCTGCTTGGAAAACTCGCGCCGTTCTTCATCGTAGCCGGCGGTCGCTCCCTCGGCATCAGCCACTAGACGAGTGACCTCCTCCCTGCTTGCGCTGAATTCGCCAACCAGGGTTTCTACCCGCACGTCGCGTTCAGCGAGAGTATTCTTCAAACCGTCCGATTCTTCGCGGAGCCGGTCAGCAAGTTCTTCGAGCTCAGCACAGGACTGCTCGAAATCCGCAAGCCTGGCAACCGTTTTCGTCAGCGAATCTATGTCACCCAACTGTTGCTCAAGGTTTTCGCGCTGTCGATCCAGCTCTTGCTTTGATCTGTCCCGCTCAACAAGCAAAGCTTCATGGTCGACCAGCTTATCGCTGAGAGCATCAAACTCTTTTTGTCTCGCCTCGACGCGGGCAAGCAGCGCACCGATATCTTCGTCTTTGGCAAGTGATTTCTGAGTCTCCGTCTCGAGCTTATCTTTGAGCGCATCAAGTTCGGAAGCAGTCTCAACACCTGCTTGATCTTTCTCACGCACCTCGCCACGCAACGCACTGAGATTGTCACCAAGGGTCCCTATCTGCCGATTAGCGAGCTCCGTGGTCTCGAACAGATTCTCGTTACGTCGATTGAGAGACTCAACTTCATTCTCAAGAGTTTGTATCTGGTGTGCCTTATCATCGAGCTCTTCGACATGTGCTGATAGTTTCGATTTGACTGTGTCGAGTTCTGCAGACTGGTTCTTAAGGTCACTTTCCTGTCGGGCAACCACACAAGCCTGGTCGTCGAGGGATTGCGTCAGCGCCTGCCACTTCTCTTTCCATGACTGCACCTCCGCGTGCAGCTCATCGATTTCCAGACCACCGCTGTGCAACTTCCCCCGCGCGGCTTGATGAAGTGTGTTGAGCTCCTTAATTTTGGCCTCGAACTCTTCGATGAGCTCATCTCGCGCTTTGATTCCAGCGTCGGATGGATCGCTCGAATCAAGCTGCTCCAGTTCCTGCAACCTCTGCTCGAGAGATTTTACCCGGATCGTACGCTCACGCAGCGCGGCAGACAGCTTCGGGACCCGCTCCTGCCATTTGCTCAATTCAGCGGTTAAGCGTTCCACATCGCCCGCGGGCGATTGTCCTGTGTCGGGGGGTGGGTTATAAGCCTGTTCGTGCATCCGTGTATCCGTTCACCTACGCGGGAGCAGCCCGCGTACCACAGCGGAACGCCGACCAATCGATCTTTACAGTCAAACTACAAGAAGATTGACTCTTATAATGTGACCCACGTGGGAAATCGACATCCCGACGGGATGAGTGTCACAGAAATCGAAGCCGAGACTACCCGTTCCCATTGAACATCCGAGCTGGGATAACATGGAACGCCTCATCAGAAATCCTTAAGAGGAAGGCATGGCGCTCAAACGACCAAAATGGCCGGATGGCCAACTCGTCGAGTTGGAACACCACTCATCCGTACTTAAAAACAACCCACTCGGGGACCCGAGCGTACGCAAACTGCCCGTCTGGTTGCCGCCGCAGTATTCGCCTGGAGGAAAACGAACATACCCGGTACTTTTCGATCTTGTGGGCTACACCGGTTCCGGATATTCCCACACCAACTGGCGCAACTTCGAAGAAAACGTTCCTGAACGTCTGTCCCGATTGATACACGAAAAACGCATGGGGCCATGCATCGTCGTATTTCCTGATTGTTTCACCGCACTGGGTGGCAATCAGTACATCAACTCGAGCGCCATTGGACGTTACGCGGACTACCTTACGAGAGAACTGATTCCTTTCGTGGACGATGAGTTTCGTACCCGAGGCGATCGGGAGCACCGCGGTTGTTTCGGGAAATCTTCCGGTGGTTATGGCGCCATCGTGCATGGCATGCGCTACGCGCAATACTGGGGTGGGATTGCCAATCACTCCGGCGATGCACATTTCGACTTCATTTATAGAAGTGACTGGCCGAACACGCTCGACACACTCGCCCAGTACAAGAAGCCGCCGCGCAAACCGGGCGTCTACCATCCCAGCCCAAAAACGGCAAAACCTGGTTTGGACGACGGACGCGTGCAACGTTTTCTCGAAAACGTGTGGAAGCGTGAAAAACTGACCAACAACGAGATCATGACTCTGATGAACTTGTGTATGGCAGCTAGTTATGATCCTGATCCACGGGCTCCGAATGGCTTTCGTCTACCGTTCGATCTGGAAACCGGAGAGCTCATAGAATCTCGCTGGCGGGCATGGCTGAAACACGACCCGATCCACCTCGTCAAAACACACGTCAAAAACCTAAAAACGCTGAAGGGAATCTATATCGATTGCGGTTGGCGCGATCAGTACCACATCCACTATGGCTGCCGCATTCTGTCCAGGGAGCTCAATAAATATGGGGTCAAGCATCGCTACGAGGAATTTGACGACACTCATTCCGGTGTAGACTATCGAATGGAAATAAGTTTGCCGTTCCTATCCAGGACACTGCGGTAACCAAACCATCTTAGGAACTCTATAAATGAAAAGCTTCAATCTCAGCCCGGGCATCACTTGCTTCCTGGCTTTCTTCGTTTGCGCCACTCAGCTTTCCTGGGGCAATTCGTTGGATACGGTCGAACATAAGTACGCAAACAATAACGGCGTCAAAATTCATTACGTCGTCACGGGGAGTGGTCCACTGGTCGTGTTCATTCACGGTTTCCCGGACTACTGGTACACGTGGCGCGATCAAATGTCAGCCCTCGAAGACACTTTTACCGTCGCCGCCATTGATCAGCGCGGTTACAACTTGAGCGACCAGCCCAAAGGTGTGGATCAGTACCGGATGCCAAATCTAGTCGCAGACGTCGCCGCTGTCATCGAGGCTGAGGGTGAACCCAGCGCCATTGTCGTCGGTCACGACTGGGGTGGCGCGGTAGCTTGGAATGTGGCGATGACGCGGCCCGAACTGGTGAACAGGTTGATCATCCTCAACCTTCCCCATCCTGCCGGACTTGCGCGTGAGTTTGCCACCAATGCCCAGCAGCGCAAAAACAGCCAGTATGCGATCAACTTTCAGAAACCCGACGCCCACAAGCAGTTGAGCGCCGAAGGTTTGAGCCGTTGGGTTGCCGATGCGGATGCTAAAGCCCGCTATGTGGAAGCTTTCAAACGCTCCGATTTCGAGGCGATGCTGAACTATTACAAAGCAAACTTTCCACGGCTCTCGGCGACTGACGAGGTGGGTGATCAAACCGCCCAGCCTCCCACCTATCCGCCAGTAAAAAGCCCCGTGCTCATGTTCCACGGATTGGACGATCAGGCACTTCTGCCGGGCGCACTCAACGGCACCTGGGAGTGGCTCGAAAAGGACCTCACTCTGGTGACCGTTCCAGGTGCCGGGCATTTCGTCCAACGCGATGCCAGCGAACTCGTGTCAGCCACCATGCGTAGCTGGCTACTGCAACGCATGGAGTTATGACGATGTACTGTCCCTCGTCAAACAATGACGCAGGATCTCGTCTAGCGGTGTGAGGCTCATACCCAGTTCGTTCGCGCCAATAAATGGATCGATGTCATCATCGTGATCCAGCACGCCAAGCATGGCTCGTGTGAGCGGTGGGTGTGCCAGCACTTTCTCCATGATATACGCCATCGTGTAGCCTAAACCCACCGGAAGTGAAATCACGTGCGTGCGCCTGCCTACAACGGTTGCCCCGCGTTGCGTCAACGCGCGCCGTGTCAAAGATTCTGGTCCAGCAAGCCGCACCCGTCGATTAATCAGACCGGGATTCGACAGACCCGCCACTATGGCGCTGACCACATCCTCCGCATAGATAGGTTGTTCCCTACTGGATGCGCGCAGAATCACATTCCACGTTTTATGCGCTTTTTTGTTGAGTGCACGAGTCGCATAGTCGTCTTCTCCGAGAACCATCGGCACCTGCAGGATCAACACTGGAGTTCGAGCCGTAAGCAATAAGGACTCCGCTCGACCTTTCGAAGCCAGACAGGGATTGTCCGAGTTTGACTGGCTACCAAGGATGCTCAGGTAAACCAATCGCTGCAGGCCCACGCGTTCAGCAGCGTCAGCCAATACTTTACAAGTCGCTTCGTGCGCATCGTGATAGCGATTGTCGCGTGTCTCTTTGATTATGCCGACAAGATGAACCGCGTGGGATGAACCGGCCATGGCATCAAACATTGCTGCCGCGTCGTGATAGTCCGCGATCCGAACGTCAATTTCATGTGAGAGCTTCAGGTCGCGCACCAGATCTGCCGCTCGTTGCGAGCGAACCACGGCCCGCAACGGCCGAGTTCCATCGAGTCGCACAATCAACTTGCGACCCAGGTGACCGTTAGCCCCGGTAATTACGAGCGGATCTGAGGATTCCAACTCTTGCCCCTAACTGCGCCAGTATGGTTACGGATTCTCCAGCCAACAATTCCCCAGAGCAAGCCCATGGGCGACAGGCCTTGGCGAGTCACGTAGGATACCGCGGGGGAGTTAGGAGACTTACATGCGTGTTTTCGTCAGCATCGTCTTCATTGTGGCGTTAACCGGTTGCGATCCTATGGGGCGTTTGCCCGGTGGGGCGCTGGCAGGGGAAGTCACAACACCCCCCGATGACTGGGCCATGATAGAAGAGATCGAGACGGTGCAGCTTGAGACCAATCCAGATGACCCGTATTCCGTCAACCTGTGGGTAGTCAGTCTGGACAGTGAATTATACATCGCCGCCGGCGGTGGCGAAACGAGGTGGTCCAAACATATCTCAATAGACCCTAAAGTGCGCTTGCGTATTAACCACAAAATCTATGAACTTCGTGCATCCTCTGTAGACGACAATGAAGAACTGGAAGAGGTGCGTCGTGCCTACGTAGACAAATACGCCATGGAATCCGACAGTGCGCAGTTCAACGACTCCCGGGTATTTCGCCTGGACCAACGCTACTAAGCACAAAAATGTTGTAGATGTGGGCTACTTGGGCAAACCTGTTAACAGCGCTGCGCCTTGCCAGCATAGGACCTTGCGCCTACGGGGTGTGGAGTGAAAATTGGTGGCTGGCGGCAGCCTGCTTCAGCCTGGCCGCGATTTCAGATTTTTTCGACGGATGGCTCGCCCGGAGATATCAACAGGCATCTTCGTTAGGTGGTTTGTTTGATCACGCGACCGATGCCGCCTTCGTTACCGTAGTTCTAGCCGCTCTCAGCGGATCTGCAGTCCCTTGGATCTTGCCCGTTCTGATTCCGCTGGCTTTTGTTCAATACATGCTGGACTCACAAACCCTCAGCGGACAAAAGCTGCGGACCAGCTGGCTGGGACGGAACAATGGGATCGGCTATTTTGTGCTGGCCGGGATACCGATTATTCGTAACGCGCTGGGGCTCGGCTGGCCAACCGATTTTTCAATCTCCCTGTTCGGTTGGCTGCTCGTCGTCTCCACCGGTGTATCTATGATCGATCGTGCCCGGGTCTGGATCGCCAGCAAATAGTTCCTTGTTTGCCTTCGGTAGGAACAATACGCCGATCAACGCATTGAATACGACGAAAAACGTATGCATCACCAAGCTGAACACACCAACTTCCGGGTACTCGGGAAACAACACCGTCCACAACAACAATGCGCCAGCGTGGAACGGCAACGGTAATGCGGCTGCAAGAAAAATTACCGGTAAGAATGCCAACATCTGAGCCGCGCTGACCTGCACCTGAAACAAGCCGAGTGCCACCGTGTACACGACGATCGCAAGAATGATGGTTGGTGCCTTAAAGAGGAGGATCAGCAGATAGTGAATTGGCCGAGCCTCGCGCAGTGAACGAAGCAGGGGCTTGTCTCGGAGTGACGAACCGGGCAACAAGTACCCCCGAAAGTAGGCAATATGTAATGGGAGGTATATCAGCGCCACGATATACACGGTCGGTAAAATGATATCGAGTGGTAGCGCGCTGGATGCTTGCTGGACGACCTCGTAGCCGATAAACACACCCACCGAAGAGAACAACAGCAGCTGGTATATCTCCATCATTCCCAGCAGGATCATGGTGGAGATCGCCTCCCAGCCTGGAACTTTGTAACGCCGATAGAGGTACAGCGACATCGCACCCTTACCCACCTGCTCATTGACCAGCGACAGGATGTAGGCGCTCGCGCGAATTGGGAGAACGTTTTTCAGCTTGATGTCCGGGGTGTTGAACCACCGGATCACTCGCCAGGTCACATGTGCGTCGACCACAAAAAAGAACACCGAGTACGGCACCATCACCGCCAACCAGGCAAGCCAGTTAGCTTCACCAAAAAATCGGCTCAGGTATTGCACCAGGCTGAGCTGCTCTCTTGCTGCCGCTGCGTCGGTGCGCTGAAAAACCAGGTAGAAACAACCCAGCGTCACGAGCCACGTGATGACCCGAAACAACAGGCTCGTTTTCTTCTTGCCAATTACTGGTGCCTCGTTATCCGGGCTGTCGGACATGGAGTTTACCTCGTTAACTACCATTGTGTGCTGGCAACGTATGCCAATCGCTTAAAGTCGTGACTGAAGGGATGCCAGAATCCCGGCATCAGTTGCGTCATGCACATACCCGTGAGATTTGCTCTCGGCGCCATCCACGAATGGGTGCCCGCCATCCCTCCCCAATGATATTCGTCCTTCGCCGTTTCGGGTTCCCTCTCATTCGGCTCCTCCTTTACAGCGAAGCCGAGACCAAAAACCGTACCCGGCATCGCCCACATCGGAAAGTTGACGTGTACACCTTCGGCAAGTTGATTGGTTCTCATCAGGCAGACCGTTTGAGGCTGCAATATCCTTACACCGTTCCATTCCCCTCCGTTAACAAGCATACGAACAAACTCAAGATAGTCCGAAACGGTTGACACCAGACCTCCACCGCCAGAAAAGAACGTTACTGGTTCAGCATATCGACTCTGGCTGGGCACGTCGGCTTCGACCAACCCTCCCTTCATCGGTTTAAGGACATTCGTCGGCGCGTACATGGTGACTAACCGATCGAGCTTTTCAGGCGGTACGTAAAAATCCGTGTCGACCATCCCGAGGGGTTGAAATATCTCCGCTTGCAAGAAATCGTCAAACCGCCGCCCCGACCAGACCTCTACCAATCTCGCCAAAACGTCCGTGCTGAGGCTGTAGCGCCAGTAAGCCCCCGGCTGATAGACAAGCGGCAAGTCTGCCAGCTTATCGCACATTTCTTCCAAGGTAGATTGCAGATTTTGTTGTAAATCGATACCGGCTTGCACATAACTTTTGTCGATCACCGAGTCCGGTTCGATAAACCCGTACGAGAGCCCAGCGCTGTGACTGAGCACCTGCTCCACCAGCATAGGCGACTCGGCAGGCACAACATCCGCAATACTTGTGGCATCTGCCCTAAGCACCTGGGGGTCGGCAAATTTCGGCAGGTAATCGGCAATCGGATCGTGAAGCTTGAAATGACCGCGCTCAAAGAGAATCATCGCCGCGATGGAAGTGACGAGCTTCGTGCTCGAGTACATGCGGTAAATTGCATCTTCCGTCAGCGGCGTGCACGAAGTGAGATCCATGTAACCGAACGTCTTGAAATCGAGCACTTCAGTGCCGCGCATGATCAGTGTGTTACAGCACGAGAGGATGTCCTGATCCACATACCACTGCATCCGCTGGTGAAGCTCGGTCAAATCAAGGTCCGATTGAACGACGTTCATGCTGATGAGATGAGACCCGTGAGTTAAGGGGACGAGATTCTACGGGTTTCTTGGCCTTGCGCCAGCCATGGCAACACCGGCACGGCCGACATCGGGCTGGTCGGTGAAAAAGCCATCCACACCCGCACGGATCAGACGCACCACCTCCTCGGCGGCAGAAAGCGGTCGATCGTGTTCATCGAGTAAGCGATAACGTTCTTCCGCTCGCACGGTATAAGGGTGGACCTGCAAACCAGCACGCTTGGCATTACCCAGGATCGCGCCTACCTGGCCAGTCAGGCGCGCGCGCAATTCAGCCACACCGTCGCCGTCCGCATCCACCGGATTAACAGGCTCAAGAAGTAACACGTTGTGTTTTACCGGCCCAATGCAACAAGCGTAGCTATGCGCCATCTGAGCTAACGCAGCAACAGACGCGAGATCTGCATAACTCACTTCTTCGCCCGCTATCAACAGATCGCTAAGCTGACCGTATATCGCCTCAAAATCACTACCAGCACGGGCGTGATACACCACGTCGTACGGGCGGGCAACATAAAGTGTGTTTTGCACATCACCAAAAAGCTGCACCAACGGAAGCGCCACCCCATAACGCGGCATGATGTCACGCTTCAGCTCGAGCAGGTTCGCAACCTCGAATGATTGGATGAATACTCGATCGGGGTCGGTAAAACCCATGTCGACCAGGGTAGAGATGAGCCGCTCACTCAAGTTCGTGTGGATGAGTTCACCTGTGGATCTCCGACCTTCCACGGCAAAGTACACGGGGTGTTTGGTTTCTGGATAAATGCCCACCCGCTTGCCGGTGGCTGCTTGTGTCTGTTGCAACAGCTCGATGATCTCCCGCAGCGTTGGAATTAAGAATTCACCATCGTGTGAAGCACTTAGGGGCCGTTGTTCAGGAATGCGCTCCCTTGCCCGCAATGTCTTGATCTCACGCAGGGTGAAGTCTTCGCTGAACCAGCCGGCGATTGGCCTGCCATCCACCTGCTTGACCACCAACCGTGCTGCAAACGCCGGTTTATCAGCAACATCGGTTGTTGCCTGAGCCAATATTGGCTGGCCCAGATGGTCTCGCAGTATCTTGCCGGCTGAATCCAGTTTTACCGTGGCGAGCGCGTTTTCGTGTCGCGCGATCAACACATGATCGCGTGTAGCCACCAGATCCGGCTCGATAAAATCGGCACCCAGCCGAATCGCCAATTCATAAGATGCCAGAGTATGTTCGGGGAGATATCCACTGGCCCCCCGGTGAGCGATGACCAACACCGAAGCAGTTCGTGGCGGCTCATCTACAGCAACCAAACGACTCGAAGTCCCTGTACAGGAAACCTGCCCAAGCAACGACAAAACAACCCAGAAGCTCGGGATTTTCAAGTTTGATCCCCTCCTTATACCCAGACCGACATATGGATTCCCGGATTATGAAAAATGGTGATTATTAGTCACCAGACAATGGGACTATGATGCGAGTCAACGGCGGGTCCTTCAGCCTCATTTAGTCGATGAACTTAATACTGTAAAGAGTAACGTCTGAACGGATCCGTCGCTCTCCCCGGTAGCTCGTCAACCTTCTCAACTGTTCTTTTGCAACTCCAAGCAACTGGATAACAATGTGCCAAAGGCCCGCGGTTAGTTTTCCACGGTAAACTTAACACCGGCATTCAAGTTCAGCCGTTCTAAAAGAGCGTCACCCATGGCTACTGCGGGGGTCAGCACCCCGCCACTGGAGGGCAACTCGTCCTTAGCCAAACACACGGCACTTTCTCCAAGCATCTTGGCCGTAGCACCGTAGCCGGGATCGCGATCACCACGCACACGGCCCCTGACATCATAAGACGCATCTGTTGGATGTTTGCCAAGTAGCTGGATATGGAAGAACCCCGATTCTCGGGCTTCTTTGCTCGGACCTTCCCCGGGATCCGGGAGGAACTTTGCAAGCATACGGCGCAAGCCACCAAGTCCAATCGCCGCGTTGAGCAGAGCGGTGCCACCACTCATCGCGATGGCGCTGGCGAACCCGAGCGGGCCTGGCATCAAGGTGGCTTCGTCGTAACGGAATTCGGTACCATAAGCATGATCCAGCAACGCATTGCTGCGTCTGACTACCTTGGTATTGATGGCCGCCATCACGAATGGGGCGGCCCAGGCGCCAAACTCATCGTCGTACTGTGCGACGCTGTTTTCCGGTCCATCGAGCCCTCTGCGTTCACCCTCTGGATTGAGACCGTATGGATCCTCGAGCACGTTTTTGATGCTCGGATCGCGCTCGACCTCTTCCATCATATTGAGCATGCTCGCGACCGTGCCGCCACTGAAACCACCCTTGAAGTCCCGTGTTCGATATTTCACCGCGGCACATGCAACCCCGTGCCGGGCCCGCATTTCCCGCTGCATCAAGTGCACGCCCATGTCTGAGGGAATGCTGTCGAATCCGCAGGTATGCACAATTCGGGCGCCGCTGGCGCGTGCTCTATCGTGATGTTGGTCGATCATCCGCCGCATCCACTGAACCTCACCGGCGAGGTCGCAGTAGTGAGTGCCCTGGTGCACACAGGCCGCCACAAGCTTCGAGCCGTAGAGTGCATAAGGACCGACGGTGGTGCACACCACCCGGGTACGAGCAGCCATCTTGCCGAGAAACTCTTCGTCGGCGCTGTCGCCTTTAATCACAACGAGACCATCAGCGGCGCCACCGAGCTTGCCGCGAACACAGCCGACATGGTGAGTCCGCCAGCAAACTCGCGCGCCAGATAGGAGCCGAAGCCCACGACCGCGAGCGCGCCCCAGACGAGGCGCCGATCCGAGCCCCATATGAGGGCCCAACCGGCGAGTCGGCTCTTGGG
>SMWK01000002.1 GCA_004356895.1 Gammaproteobacteria bacterium | reverse complement strand
TTACTTACTCGGGCAGATCCGACCGCAATCGGGATGTCACCCATCGGTGGACTTGTGGAAGTGGTCGAGGAACACGCCGACATGGGGCTACTGGTCGAGCTGGGTGGTGATGCAAAGTTTCTCGTTCCCATCTCACCGGGGTTGTTTCAATCGGTTGCGGTGAAGCGCACCACAAAAATCCCCTTCGATGTCCCGGTAGAATTCTGCGGACCCGGTGTATTGGCATTGGATGGAGATCGTGACCACAAGCTGCAAGCCGACGAAACGCTGATAGTACGTATCCGCCGGGACGGACCCTGGGTGATCGACATCGACCAGGCCATGCGTTGGCTGGTAGCCCAAGGTATCATTGCCAAACCTCTCGTAAGGCGATAAGCAGGCATTCATCGGCATGATCATCAAACCCAGAATACGGGGTTTCATCTGTACAACTGCGCATCCCGCCGGTTGTGCTGCGCACGTGAATGAACAGATCGCCTACGTTCAATCGCAAGGATCCATCGTGAGCGACATCAAAAATGTGCTGGTGATCGGTTCTTCCGGTGGATATGGGCTCTCATCGCGCATCGTCGCCGGATTTGGTTGTGGTGCCGCAACTCTCGGAGTCTCTTTTGAGAAGGCGCCTAGAGAGAACAAGACCGCGACGGCGGGTTGGTATAACAACATCGCCTACGAAGACGCGGCCGCTGGCAGGGATTTGTATGCCGTGACGCTGGATGGCGATGCGTTTTCCGACGAGATGAAAGACCGCGTGATCGAAACGGTTCGCGCTGACATGGGGAAGATCGATCTCGTAATCTACAGCCTGGCTTCGCCCGTGCGGCAACACCCGAGGACCGGGATACTTCACCGTTCAGCTATCAAACCATTGGGTGAAGCCGTACATATGAAGTCGTTACACGTCGATAGAGGCGAGGTGCACGAGGTGGATCTCGAACCTGCCGATGAGGAAGAGACTGCGAATACCATCGCCGTAATGGGTGGTGAGGATTGGGAGTTCTGGATCGAGGCACTCAAGGATGGTGATGTGCTGGCTGACGGCTCTCGTACACTGGCATATACCTACATCGGTAGCGATCTCACCTGGCCCATCTATTGGCAAGCTACGCTCGGGAAAGCCAAGGAAGATCTGGATAGGGCGGCGGGAACGATCAGCAAATCCCTTGAAGTTCTCAATGGCGAAGCCCGGGTCGCCGTACTCAAAGCGGTCGTTACTCAGGCAAGCTCAGCGATACCCGTGGTGCCGCTCTACGCTTCATTGTTGTTTAGGGTCATGAAAGACAGAGGCCTGCATGAGGAGGTCGTCCAGCACATTCATCGCATGTTCGCCACTCAGCTTGCAACAGGCGTAACTCAACGACTGGACGATCAGGGCCGAATTCGCATGGATGACGTCGAGCTCACTGACGAAATTCAAGGTGAGGTGCGTCGTCGTTGGCCGTTGGTTGATACGGAAAACCTCGGGGAGTTCGCCGACCTGGAAGGCTTTCGTAGGGACTTTCTAAAAATCTTCGGTTTCGGGTTCCCGGGCGTGGACTACGAAGAGGATCTCGATCCAACCCTGGGAAGGGACGTAGAGAACCCCAAGCGCTAACGAATTAGTAAGCCGAAGCCCACGCAGGTCCAGGTACTTGGCGCTATCGGTTGGTCACGGCAGCGCGGCATAGTCGCTTAAGTGACCGCACGCCGAAAGCCACCTGAAGCCCACCAGTTCCGTTATGTTGGCTATTTGTCCTTAGCGGTCATCGTATGGTGTCTGCTGCCTACCGCCAGGTCATCATGGCAGCTCCTGTTGGGTGTGAGTTGCTGCATCCTGTGGCCGATAGTGGCTCACTGGCTGGAGCGGTCGCCACAGACAACCAACCGCCTGACTAATATTGTGGAGTGTGGGGTTTCCGGGCTGGTGGCCGGTGTGGTGAGCCTGCCGTTACTTCCGCTTGCTGCCCTTGCCGTAGCGCTTCTGGCTGGCATTACTGCCCAGGGGGGTAGACCTTATCTTTGGCCGAGCGTTCCCGCGTTGATCATCGGTGTTGCTACAGGCTTCTGGTTGGTGGGTGACACTGCCGTTTTCTCACAGTCAACGCGCGTAGCAGACGTGCTCAGCGTTGCGATGATTCTGATTTACACCGTCTTGCTGAGCGAACTCGGCTTTCGTCAGGCCATGCGTCTGCACGAGTCAAAATCTCGCCATCAAATTCGCTCTGTTCACGCCGCCCGGGTGAGTGCACGTTTGGCTCGCTACATTCCAACAGAGCTGCACCAGCGCCTGGAGAAACAGCCGGACCAACGCTGCGCACTCGAACGCTGCTGGCTTACGGTGGTGTTCATCGATGTTGTGGGTTTTACCGAACTTACCGAACATCTTGCCGCCGAGGCGTTGAATGCCGTGCTCAACGATTATCTCGCGATGCTGGAAACGCTTGTGGAGGCGCACGACGGTACTTTAGGCAAGTTGTTGGGAGACGGTGTGTTGGTGTTCTTCAAAGCCGATACGGCTGAAGAAAAGAGCGCTGTTGGTCAATCGAGTGTTGCACTGTGTCTGGCCGTGCAGAAGGGTTTGTCCCTCCTCGCTCGCCGCTGGACCGCACAAGGTTATCTGGTTAGCCTCGCGACCCGAACCGGGATCGCGAGCGGCTTCTGCACGCTCGGTGACTGGGGTGGTGAGGGTCGACTCGACTACACCGTGATTGGCTCCCCGGTAAACCTGGCGAGTCGCTTGCAGGCCAAGGCGACAAGCGATGGTATTTTGGTCTGTTCCTCCACAGCGGCTATCCTCAAACCGGAATTGCCCACTTCAGTAAAACTCGAGCGTCCATTGCTCACTGCGCTGAAAGGTTTTGGCGAGGTACAGACGTTTCGTCTGATCGACTTGCAGCAAACGTCTGCAAGCGGGCAGCAAACGTCTGCAAGCGTGCAGTAAACGTCTGCAGGGTGCAGTAAACGTCTGCAGCGTGCGGTACGTCTGTTAAAGTAGTGGCCGCTACGCATACGCGGGTTGATGCGACACTGCAGTAACACCTTTCTGGAAATGGTCTAATCGTCATCCTGAAGAGTACGACGTCGCCGGGAAACCACTGGAATACATGGAAAAAGCAGAAAAAATCTTTCTAAAAGCATGTCGTGGAGAACCCACCGATTACACCCCTATCTGGCTGAACCGTCAGGCCGGACGTTATATGCCGCAGTACCATGACTTGAAAGGCGATATGCCGAGCCTTGCCTTTTTCAAGCACCCCGAGAAAGCGGCGAAGGCCGCGCTTGATGCACAACGTATCCTCGGTGTCGATGCGGCTATTCTGTTCGCGGATCTCTTGCCGATCATGGAACCCATGGGTCTCGAACTTGATTACATTGTGGGTGAGGGTCCGGTATTTGCGAACCCGGTACGTAACGCGAAAGACGTCGATAGGCTCATCACCCAGCCGGCAATAGAGGCGACTCCCTATATCGCCGAGACGATCGGCCGCATATTGAGCGATCTACCTCAAAACATAGCGCTCATTGGATTTGCTGGCGCCCCGTTTACCCTCGCGTCTTATGCCATAGAAGGTCGGAGCTCGCGGAACTACGTACATGTGAAGAAACTCATGTATCAAGCCCCTGATGTATGGGATTCATTGATGGCTAAGCTCGTTCGCCAGGTGACGAGTTACCTGGAACTGCAGATTGAGAGCGGTGTGGACGCCGTACAGATCTTCGATACCTGGGTTGGCTGCCTTTCGGTTGACGATTTTCGTCGCTACGTTCTCCCCCATACCACGCGGCTGATTCGAAACCTCGAAGGTCGAGTTCCATTGATCTACTTCGGCACTGGAAACGACCATCTGTTGGCGGATATGGCGCCTTTAGCCGATGTGTTGGCGTTGGATTGGCGTACGCCTCTCGTCGCTACGTGGGATCGGTTGCGCATCAGAGCGGTGCAGGGAAATCTCGACCCTATTGTGTTGTGTGCTGATCCGCAGACCATCACCAATCACACCCAGCGGTTGCTCGACGAAGTGGCGGGCCGGCCGGGTCACATTTTCAATCTAGGTCATGGAATCATCCCGGAGACACCGGTTGCGAATGTGCAACGTTTGGTGGACCACGTACATCAGTACTCGATTCGTGGTTGATACGCGCCTAGATCCTCAGCAGGATCCCTCCAGTTTAGCGGTGCTGTTGATGCGTTCCGCTTTCTGGTTGCCCTGGGTTGCGTGTACCTATCTCGCATTTGCGCCAAGTCCACCGGATGCCGTATTCAGAATCAGTGATGTGTTGTTACATGGCATAGCCTTCAGCTATCTCACCTTCGCGTTGGGGCTTGCGCATTACGCAAGGCGCTGGGTGCGAGCGGCGGCCTGGATGTTCGCCTACGGTGCAGCGATCGAACTGGTCCAGAGTTTCGAACCGCTTCGGTCTGCGGAACTGACCGATATGCTTGTCGACGTGGCTGGCATTGGGATTGGCGTTGTTGCCCTCAAACTCATCGGTGCTCGGATCGAATCTCTTGTGCATTGGCTAGCTGACACCTTTGCGCGCTGGCTGCCTGAATAGTCCGGCTAGATTTCCCGGCTTTCCAGGATGTTCTGACTACGCCAGACGATCACCGGCTCGGCACCGGCAATGTTCAACACGTAAACCTCAAGCCCTGTTTCGCGCAATCGTTGCTGCTCAAAGCTGAACTCGACGACAAACCCCATGTGCACGACTGCCGTGGTGGCGAAATCGAAAACCTCGAGTGAGCTGATGACGAATTCGTGAAGCGTGGCGGCGGATGCGAAATCGTTGTAAGTGTCGATGACCGCACTGCGACCGTGTATTGGGTCGCCTGCATCCGGGGGAAGCAACACGACGTCGGGGTGATAAAAGCGCGTCAGCTCTTCGAACTTGCCCTGTTGCCAGGTGTTGTTGAGTTCGCGGACAAACCGCTCGACAGTTTGGCTCACGTTGATTTTAGGTGAGTACGATCATCCAGTGAACACCGTCTCTTCATCGACGAAGCACACCGGGTTTCCGAACGGGTCGTGCAGATAAAAAGAACGTTCTCCCCAGGGTCGTATGGCGATCTCTCCAAGGCTCGGTCCCCCACCGTGGAGTTGCTCATCATCGAAATTTGCGTCGGCGGCCTGGCAGCGTTCGTAGGCTGCTTGCAGATCTGCTTCGCTGAGGTAAACGTGTTGTGGGTTGGGGGGAGAGGTTCCCTGTTCGCCATCCGCCTTGGGATCGAAGCAGGCCAGAATCGTGCCCCCACACTCGAAGTAGTGCCTTCCGGGAGAAACCCTTTCGCCAGGCTGATTGAGGATTGCCCCATAGAAAACAGCCGCCGCGTCGATATCGCTGACGGGAACGATTACGCGGAAAAGGTGCGTCATGGTTGGTCTGCCGATCCTGATGTTCAGGGAGCGTAGCAAGCCTCATGTCGCATGGCTATGTTACGGATTTCAGTGAACTCGTTGTGGTGGACGGAGGTTCGTTTCATTATCCTCGCAGCGACGGCATGGTCGTCTTTTCATCGTGGAGAGATGTGAAAAAAATAGTACTGCGCATTCTGGGACTGTTAGTTGTTCTCGTCGTGGTAGCCATGGGCTTGCAGATCATCGCATCGGAAACCGGCGAAGTAGTAGTTGTCACTACGCAGGATCAAACCGGAGCCAAGTCGGAGACACGTTTATGGATCGTGGCGCACGAAGGCAGCCGCTGGTTGCGCTCTGGTGGCGGAGCGGCGTCGCGCTGGTATCAGCAACTGCTGGCCAACCCCCAGCTCGAGTTGCTTCGCGGCACGACCCGATATTATCATCGGGCGACGCCTGTACCTGACATGCAAGCAACCGTTAACGATCTGATGAGCGAAAAGTACGGGTGGGCGGATAGTTACGTCGGTTTCTTGTTCGGTCGTGAAGATGCCATAGCCATTCGCCTGGACGACCTTTCAGTGCCCTAGGAAGTCTCCTTATCTTGTAAAACTTTCCTGACAAGCTCCATGTGGCTGCCCACAAACAGGTCTGCGACTACGCGGTTGGTGATCTGCCGTGATTGATCAACGAGGTAAGTGACGCGGCGTACGCCGAAGCCGAGCAGGCCGTCAACACCGTAAGCCCGAATGACCGTTTTGTCCCGATCACATAGCAGCGGAAAAGGAAGCTCGTAACGAGTAGCGAAGCGTTGGTGACTCTCCGCACTTTGCGGGCTGATGCCCACTACCTGAACCGACACATTCGACAGATCTTCATAGACATCGCGAAACGCACAGGCTTCTTTGGTGCATACCGGAGTGAAATCTGCTGGGTAGAAATACAATACGATCTCACCCGTAGAGACCAGACTCGAAAGAGTTTGCGGCGAGCCTTGCTGATCTTCCAGTTGAAATTCCGGGGCCGTATCGCCAATTTTCAACATAGGACACCTCAGTGCATGAAGGAAATCGTAGCCTGCCTTGTCGTGCGGATCGAGAAAAATCGTTTTCTCGCTGAAGTATCGCTAGTTGTTGTGTCACTATTTGGACTTTAGCTGCTGGTTTTGCCGGAATATCATCCGTTTGGAACGCGATTTCGAGCGATTGTAAGAGTCGATATCCCTACCTATACTGCGCGGTTATTGGAATCCGCTCCGATTACCTGCTGAGTTTTTCTCTGTTGAGTCGGTCTCAATTCTGATACGCAGGCTTGTTGTGAAAGTCACAGAATCGTTTATGCGACGTGGTTTGGGCTAGCGGGATCGCGTTAGGGATTATTTGAGAACTTTGAAATGAAGAAAATCTACGTAGGGAATCTTCCTTGGTCGGTGGGGGATGTCGAGCTGGAAGAGTTGTTTGCGGCACTCGGTACGATACATTCTGCAAAAGTCATCACTGATCGGGACACAGGTCGTTCTCGCGGGTTCGGTTTCGTGGAAATGGACGATGAAGCAGGTGATAAGGCCATAGCGGAATTGAATGGTAAGGATATGGAAGGCCGTCAGTTGCGCATCAACGAAGCCAACGAACGGCGTCGGCGCTAGCTTCGAACTCTTGTGCCGCCGCTGAATGGGGAAGTCAGTGGTGGTCTAAACCCCGATCGATCTCTAAAACGGCCGACGCAACGAAGTTTTAAAGGAAGATCACTATCCGGTTTGTTTTGTCAGGTAACGATCGAGCTGGTTGGCGAATGACTGTACGTCGATCTTGGCGAGCGTCGGCGGACCGCCGGTCAGCGTGCCGGTGGAGCGAAGTTCCTCCATGAAGTCGCGCCGGGCAAGGTGTGACTGGATATTCTCGGCTGTATAAAGTGTTCCTCTTGGGTTGAGTGCGACAGCGCCGAGGCTGACAACCTCGGAGGCAAGCGGTATGTCTGCCGTGATCACCAGGTCGTTTAGGCTTATCGCCGCAACAATGTGCGCATCGGCGATGTCGAATCCGCTTGGAACCTGAATAACTTTGATATACGGCGACTTGGGCACTCTAAGGAACTGGTTGGCCACCAGCGTGGTTTGGATCTTCATCCGGTCAGCTGCTCGGTAAATGACTTCTTTGATTGCCCTGGGGCAGGCATCGGCGTCCACCCACAGTTTCATTGCTGAATCGAGCTTTCTGACCGCAGGCGCCATTTCAAGCCGACGGAAGTAAACGAGTCAGCAATGCAACCCGTTTACGGCCGTTGTCGGTTTCCTGTTGGCCTACTTCCTGGAACCCGAGATTCTCATGAAATCGCAGAGAGCGGGGATTCGGTGGGATGAGATTAACCTCACAGGTAACCAACCGCGTGTTGTTGCGAACTTTCTCGAACAAGGCCGAGTAGAGTTTCCGGCCCACACCACGGCCGCGATAGTCTTCGCTCACCACGACCCGATCAACGTAGGTGAACTGCGGAAAATGATCCTTGAAGTACCGGAAGTTGAGGCTTTCGTACGCAGCTGATTCAGGGAGTGCCATCTTTAG
>SMWK01000023.1 GCA_004356895.1 Gammaproteobacteria bacterium | reverse complement strand
TTGTATTGTGCTCGTTAGACAGCTTGGGTCTAATTGGCGACCCCAAATTGGGCATTGGAAAAGGCGTTGGGTAAACCCCTCACACATCTCGACAGGCTGGAAGCCGAGAGTATCCACATCATGCGGGAGGTGATGGCGGAGAGCGAAAATCCGGTCATGCTGTACTCCATCGGCAAAGATTCGTCGGTCATGCTGCACCTGGCGATGAAGGCTTTTTATCCGTCCAAGCCGCCATTTCCGTTGCTGCACGTGGACACCACGTGGAAGTTCAAAGAGATGATCCAATTCCGGGATGATCGTGTCAAAGAATTGGGGCTAGAATTGATCGTGCATACTAATCAGGCAGGTGTCGAGCAGGGAATCGGTCCGTTTTCAGACGGTTCCCAGGTACACACCGATATCATGAAAACCGAAGCCCTCAAGCAAGTGCTTGATGCGCATAAGTTCGATGCGGCATTCGGTGGCGCACGCCGCGACGAGGAGAAGTCTCGCGCCAAGGAGCGGGTCTTTTCATTCCGGAACGCTCAACATCGCTGGGATCCCAAGAATCAGCGCCCGGAGTTGTGGCAGCTCTACAATGGTCGAGTGCGCAAAGGGGAAAGCATGCGTGTCTTTCCGCTGTCGAACTGGACGGAACTCGACATATGGCAATACATCTATCGGGAAGAAATTCCGATCGTACCGCTGTATTTCGCCAAAATTCGACCCATCGTCGAGCGAGACGGCATGCTGATTCTGGTTGATGACGACCGTCTGCCACTGGCTGAAGGCGAGGCGCCTGAAATGCGCAAGGTAAGATTTCGCACCCTCGGCTGTTACCCACTAACCGGTGCCATGGACAGCAACGCTACCGATTTGCCTGGCATTATCGAAGAGATGCTTGTTGCCAGAACCTCGGAGCGGGAAGGGCGCGCCATCGATCACGACGGCGCGGCGTCGATGGAGAAGAAGAAGCAGGAAGGCTATTTCTAGTGCCACAAGACATCGAAAGTTACCTGCGCGAACAAGGGGATAAGACGACTTTGCGGTTCCTCACTTGCGGCAGTGTAGACGATGGCAAGAGCACGCTGATTGGACGCCTGCTCTACGATTCGAAGCTGATCTTTGAAGATCAACTGGCAGCTTTGGAGGCAGATAGCAAAAAGCAGGGGACCCAGGGCGACGACATCGATTTTGCCTTGCTGGTTGACGGTCTGGCTGCCGAACGGGAACAGGGCATTACCATCGATGTTGCTTACCGCTACTTTGCCACGGACAAACGCAAATTTGTGGTTGCAGATACTCCGGGCCACGAACAGTACACGCGCAACATGGCAACCGGAGCATCAACTGCCGAGCTTGCCGTTATCCTGATCGACGCCCGTAAAGGGGTGCTCACTCAGACTCGTCGGCATAGCTATATCGTGTCGTTGTTTGGTATCAAGGAGGTGCTGCTTGCGGTAAACAAGATGGACCTGGTCGGCTATGACGAATCCACCTACCGCGCTATCGTTGCGAGCTACTCGCAGTTTGCCCAGGAACTCGGGGAGGTCGGGAAGCTCAACATTACCGCTATTCCGATCTCGGCTTTGCGGGGCGACAACGTGATCAAGGCGAGTACCCACATGCAGTGGCATGAGGGGCCGACCCTGCTCGAGGCGCTCGAAACCGTGCAAATTGACAGCGACCTCGGGAGCAAGCCATTCCGCATGCCGGTGCAGTGGGTGAACCGTCCGGACCTGGACTTTCGCGGCTATAGCGGCACCATAGCGAGCGGACGGGTCAAACCAGGCGCCGAAATTCTAATTCTGCCATCGGAGCGGAGATCCGTCGTCACACGTATTGTGACCTACGATGGCGATTTGCCTGTTGCCGGACCCGGGCAGGCGGTAACACTCGTATTGGCCGACGAAGTCGATGTCAGCCGGGGCGACGTCATCTCCAGCGTCTCTGAGCCTGCGCAGTTATCGGATCAATTTGCCGTACACTTACTGTGGATGAGCGAACGTGCGTTGTTCCCTGGCCGTCAGTATTACCTCAAAACAGGCACCCGGACAGTGCCTTGCGTCGTCACCGATCTGAAACACAAGGTGAACGTGAATACGCTCGAGACTCAAGCCGCAAAACGTTTGGAGCTCAATGAAATCGGGGTGGGCAACATCAGCCTGAGCGAAAGGATTGCCTATGAACCGTACCGCGAGAGTCGCCAACTCGGCAGCTTTATCCTCATCGACCGGCAAACTTATGCCTCCGTCGGTGTCGGCCTGTTCGATTTTTCCTTACGACGTGCCGCAAATGTCACGTGGCAGGCACTTTCCGTCGACAAAGAGCACCGTGCTGCCATCAAACATCAGAAACCCTGTGTGGTGTGGCTGACGGGTTTGTCGGGATCGGGTAAATCGACCATTGCGAATCTACTCGAGAGCCGATTGCACGATCTCAACCGCCATACCTACGTCCTCGATGGGGATAATGTTCGTCACGGCTTGAACCGTGATCTGGGATTTACCGAGGCTGACCGGGTAGAAAACATCCGCCGTATTGGCGAGACGGCAAAACTCATGGTTGATGCCGGTCTTATCACGATCGTGGCTTTCATTTCGCCGTTTCGCAGTGAACGACGAATGGTTCGGGATCTCATGTGCGAAGGGGAGTTTTTCGAGGTTTTTGTCGACACTCCGTTGGAAGTTTGTGAAGCGCGCGATACCAAAGGCCTGTATAAAAAGGCACGGGCAGGGGAGATTCAGAACTTTACCGGCATCGATTCGGTGTACGAGCCACCGGAGGAGGCTGAGATGGTGATGCACACGGAAAAAGAAAGTGCCGAGGAGGCGGTTGAGCGGCTCCTGGTCAGTCTGCGGGAGCGCGGAATTCTCACGGTAGACTAGTGCTCTCAAGCACTTCACGGGGAGTTCGAAAATGCTCAAAGGCGTGACCTTAAGAAACATGGGTCCGCAGTCGATGCCTGAAACGATTGCGCGTTGCGCTGCGCTGGCTGAAGACGCTGACCTCGATTCGTTGTGGATAACAGACCATATAGCGATTCCGCCTGATGACGCCGAAGGTAGCGGTGGACGTTATCTGGATCCGTTGATCACACTTGCCTGGATTGCCGCGTCAACCAATCGAATCAAACTGGGTACCGGGGTGCTCATTCTTCCCTACCGGAGCGCGTTGCCGACTGCCAAACAAGTGGCAACTCTTCAGGAGTTGGCGGGTGAGCGGTTACTGCTGGGTGTGGGCATTGGTTGGATGGATGCCGAGTTTCGTGCCTTGGGGCTCGACCGCCACACGCGTGGGCAAACCTCGGATGAGGTGCTCGAGTTGCTGAACCGATGTTTCGCTGCAGATGGCGTGGAAAATGCCGCTGTAGATAGGGACCAGAAAGATGTTGTTGAAGCCAATGGTCAAGCGTTCCTGTTCAAACCAAAACCCGCCAAACCTCCCATATACGTTGGTGGTAGCGCACCTCATGCGCTCAAGCGAGCCGTTCGTTACGGGGATGGTTGGCTGCCAATGGGCTTGAGCCCGGAGCGCCTGGCGGCTGACATTGAAACGTATCAAAAACTAACTGAAGCCGCCGGTAAACCACCGGGCCTCGTTACTATCATGCGCGGCCTGCCTTTAGATGATGCAGTGCAATCGAGGGACCTGTTGGCTCAATACGAGGAAATCGGCGTCGAGCGATTTGTCTGCGGCATACCTTATGCCACAGCGGATGAGTTTTCCGCTCGAATCGCTCAGCTCAATCGCATCATCGAATAGTAATTAAGGGGTATTGGGTCACACAACCTCTGTGTCAAGGCGCACGAAGCGCTGCCTTGAATGTCACTTTGAGCTCCAATGGGGCACCGGTTAGTTTCCAGTGGATCACTGGAAACTACAACTAACCTGTTTAAAAACAAATGGTTAAATCAACTTCCTCGGAACTGGCACGAATCCTGAATCTCGATGGATGGAACGCCTGAGTTGTGGTTCAGGTCATGACCAACGAAAACAAGGCAGCATTGATGAACCCGGTAGTCAAACCCTACCCCGGCCAGTTTTCCACCACACCCGATCTTCTCCACGTGGCCATTCCGCGTGTGGAGATCATCGCGGAGATGGCAGTCAGAGGTGAACACGAAACGCTGAACGACATCTGTTTAGCAGTCGCACTCGTAGCAGACGCTATTGGCTCGGCACAGACAAACGCCTGATTAGCGCCCCTTCCAGTTTGGTGGTCTCTTTTCGGAGAATGCTTTCGGACCTTCGATGAAATCCTCGCTTTTAATCATGGCTTGCACGGACTCGTAACCCACTTTCATGGACTCTTCCAAAGACGCGCAGTCGAGACTTCTATAAACCACATCCTTACTCGCGCGAATGGATAGCGGAGCACACTGACAGATATCATTCGCCCACCGTTTCGCGGCGTTCATCAGATCGTCGTGGGGCACCACCTCGTTGACGAAGCCAAGTGCTAACCCTTCTTCGGCACTCACGTGTCGTCCCGTCAGGATCATGCCGAGCGCACGCTTGGAACCGATCTGGCGCGGTAGTCGATTGAGCCCTCCGGCAAGCGCGGCGAGACCTACCTTGGGTTCCGGCAAGGCAAATAACGCCTTCTCCGAAGCGATGATCAGATCGCATGCCAGGGCGATTTCGAAGCCGCCCCCCATAGAGACCCCATTAACGGCCGCGATAACCGGTTTTTGCAAGTCGAAACGGGACGTGAGACCCGCAAACCCGCGTGGCATCGGCACCCGTTCGCCACCCTCAGCTTGATACCGCAGATCGTTTCCGGCGCTGAAACCGCGCCCCCGACCGGTGATGATGGCTACCCACATGTCATCGTCGTTGGCGAATTCGTCGAATACTTCCCCAAGCTCCGCGTTTGCCGGTGGATGTAGCGCGTTGAGCCGGTCTGGTCGTTCCAGCGTAACGGTCATGATGTGGTTGTCTTTTTCGATGCTGCAATACTCTGGCATGGCTCTCCTCCCCTAGGAGCTACGTTCTAAGATGTTTTGTCGATCTATCTAGTAACGGTCGCAAAAATGCCGTCCTGGCATTTTGCTCCACGGTTTTCTTCGAAAACCTCCCATTTTCCTTCGGAAAAGGTCGCGTACGCAGTGCTCATCCCTGCGCTCTGGATTAGAGGTGATGGATCGAATTGAAGAAGTTAACGTACGGGCTTGGAGAAAGCACCAACTCCGTTAGTCCGCAGTTGGCTAACTGATAGTTGATCCAATGTCTGGGATCGCCATCGATCAGCGAACCTAAGGCAACTGCGGTAGCCGCGCCATGACAGACGATGAGCACCTGATTGTCGTTCTCGTGACGGGTATGAATTTCCTGTAGTGCAGGAACCATTCGAGCGGCAACTTGAGCGAGTGACTCACCTCCAGGTGGAGCGAAGTCGGGATTCTGGGTCGACTTGTTCACGAAATCGTACTCTTCGGCAAGCAGCCGGAAGGGGAGTCCCTCCCATTCACCGATGGAGTACTCACGCAGATCATCGTTTACCACAGGGTCGATGTTCAGCCGTTTGCTGATCTTGGCGGCAGTCTCAACACATCGACCTAGTGGGCTTGTGTAGATGGCGCTCAACCTTGGATTGAGGCGGCTGATGTGTCGGGCGGTACGACTCGCCTGGCGGCGTCCACGCCAGGTCAGTCGGCTGTCGGTCGAGCCGTGCCAGAGACCTTGAAGGTTTGCTTTGATCTGGCCGTGACGCAAGAGCAGTAGCGAGCTCATCAGCCTGGTACTGTGACACTAGACTCGGATGTCGAGGAAATTACCCACATGGGTTTTCCGTGGCAGTTTGGCGAGCTGATCTTCAACGGGGAAACGCTGGCAGCGCGAAACGCGTCGATCGAAGCGCAGGTGGAGCGATGGCTGCTCGATCCGCTGCAACGCGGGCGTGACCTCGGTAACATTCAGCCCCCCCTTGGTGTTCGCGAGAACCAGGTTTGTCGACTTCGAGTTGATCGTTCGCACGATATGACTCCTAATGGTTTATGGTACTCAGCAAGATCCATCTTGTTATTCGTTTTGTGTCAACTACGGTGTTCCGCGTTGTCTTGTTATCGTTTCCTGCCCCAGTGGATTCTTGACTGCAATGAGTAAATTTCAAGCGACGAGAACAATGCTCATCTTGAACCCTTTCGACCCCTGGATGGTATTGCGTAGGTAGAGCCTTTGTCTAACTTGTGTAATTTCTGATGTTCTTTCGTCAAGAAAACGCCAGTGTCGCGCCGGTTACTCGTCAGCTGACCGTCACAGTGGTCCGGGTCTTTGCGCTCATCGTTGTTGCCGGGTGTGAGGCGTATCCCGAATACCATCGTTATGACGGGTTGACGATGGGTACTCAATACCGGATTACGGCAAACTGTCCGACGGATATATCCGCGGCTGTGGCAGTGGAGTTGCGTGTCGTGAACAACGAGATGTCGACATTCCTCGAGAATTCAACGATTTCGGAGTTCAACCGGGCTCCCGTGGGGACCTGGGTGCCGGCATCTTCATCGCTGGTGAAGGTGATTCTGGCAGCTGCCGAGTTGTCAGAGGCGTCGGCGGGCGCATTTGATGTCACGGTTGGACCGTTGGTCAATCTCTGGGGGTTTGGACCGGACGTTACTGGGTGGTCGCCGCCGGAGCGTGCGGCGGTTGAAGATGCGCGGGCGAAAGTTGGGTTTGCCCGTTTGTTGGTGAGGCAGGAGCCGCCGGAGCTATCCAAAACCCATGAGATGTTCGTTGATTTATCGGCTATTGCGAAAGGACACGGAGTGGATCGCCTCTCCGAGGTGCTCAATGCGGCGCACTGCACGGATTATCTGATCGACATTGGCGGAGAAGTGCGAGCCAGGGGATTGAACGCCGTTGGTGAGAGTTGGCGTATTGGGATAGAGGTGCCCGACCCGGATCGATCAGGGGCGATTCAACGGGTCTTAAAACTCACCGACGAAGCGGTGGCAACATCGGGGGACTATCGAAATTTTTTCGAGGATCGCGGACAACGTTATTCCCACACTATCGATCCGCGAACTGGTTATCCGGTGGCCCACGGCCTGGCATCTGTGACCGTGATACATGAGTCAGCTATGTGGGCAGATGGCTACGCCACCGCGCTGAACGTGTTGGGTCCAGTACGTGGTCTCGAGTTGGCAACCGATCACGAGTTGGCCGCCCTCTTCGTCGTTCGAAAGGAAAACGGTTTCGAAGAGCGTTATACTCCTATCATGCGCACTAGATTGACTGTTTCTGAATGACCCTTATCACGCTTGTCCTCGCTTTTTTTGTCATGTTGGCCGTCGTCGCGGGTATGGCAGTTGGCGTGGTCTTCGGGCGCAAGCCCATCAGCGGAAGTTGTGGGGGCTTGAGCGCCCTGGGTGGGAGCGCGCCTTGTGAGATTTGTGGCGGAAACCCGGCGCGCTGCGATTCCGGGACCAATTCTGGAACCGATTCCGGGACCGTCAACAAAGTTACGGCAGACGACAAATTAGCGTAACGTGACAACGCAGTGGTTTTCACCCCAACGGTTGACGACAGCCACGCTCCACGGATAGCCCCCTTGTTGGTCTTTTCAGGAATTGCCTTCTCATAGGGAGACAGTTTCCTCCTGGTCGTTAAGTTGGGTGCCCAATACGGCCGTTCCGGCCCATTCTGGAAGGGAACAACCATTCGAGGTTTGTTGACTATGCTTAAGTGGAATTTAGGTGTAGAAGCGAGATGCCCGTAGGTTCCGTAAAAAAAGTAGACATTGCTACGGTTGCTGAACTGCTCGATCGAGAGATCTCGCAAGGGGAAATAGAACTACCACTCCTACCTGAGGTTGCTACCAAGGTGTTGTCGAGTTCGGTGGACGAGCGTGCCGATGCGACCCTGCTGGCGGATCTGATCCGGCAGGACCAAGGATTGGCGACCCACGTTTTGCGCGTCGTCAACTCGCCAGGGTTGCGCGGTACGATCGAAATCGTTTCCCTACAGCAAGCCATCACTCGTCTGGGCATGGAAAGGATCCGCGAGATTGCGGTATCTGCCTCCGTGAAAAAAACCCTGTTCAAGAAAGGTGCCTATCTGCACGTCGCCCAAGAGGCTTGGAAAACTGCACTTGCGGCTAGCTTGTGGTCGAAGGAAGTTGCCCGAGCGTGTCGTAAAAATGTAGAAATTGGATACCTCTGCGGCTTGTTACACAACATTGGGGTGCCGGTTGTGTTGAATCATCTCGATCGAATCGCGCCGCGGTTGACCGCTTCCGAGCTGACACAATTGCTCGATGACGAGGCGAGTCGCACCGGAGAGATGCTTGTTAGAAAGTGGCAACTACCCGCTGCGGTAGCCACAACCATCGTGAGGTTAGGTCAGCTTGAGCTTGCTGGTGAGCACACCGACGCGGTTGCTGTGGCAGCTTGTGGTGTGTCCCTGGCCGGGTGGATGTTTAACGAAGAACTCGATGTCGAACACGCCATGCAGATTCCTGCGGTTCAGTATTTAAATCTGTATCCGGAAGATGTTGCTGACATTCTCGAAAAGCAGGAGATGGTTGTTATTACGATCGAGTCGATGAGCGCATGAAACACTATGACATTCTTGTCATAGGATCCGGACCTGCAGGGCAGAAAGCGGCAGTACAAGTGGCAAAAGCTGGACGCACAGTCGCCATTTGTGAGCAGCTGCGGGAGATAGGGGGTGCGTGTGTGCACCATGGAACCATACCCAGTAAAGCATTGCGCGAACGCGCCGTTGAACAGTCGCGTGTCCTGGAGCGGCTGAAGGCGCTCGGAGTCGAGCATGATGTTCCCAACGTAGGCCTGGCGGCGTTGATCGGTGAGATGGGTGAAGTGGTAAAGGCGCACGATCGCTACATGGCAGAGCAGCTACGCCGCAACGGTATTGATGTTATCCACGGCAGAGCGAGCTTCGAGACCGATTCAATCTTGAACGTGCGGCGTACCGGCGGGAGTGCTGAACGGTTTAGTGCTGACTACTTCGTGATCGCATCGGGGTCAAAGCCGAGGAAGCTCGACAATATTGCGGTAGATCACGAGTACATCTTCGACAGTGATTCGATACTGTCGCTGGCATACCTGCCGGACAGCATGGTGGTGTTGGGAGGCGGGGTTATCGCCTGCGAATATGCATCTGTATTTGCATTGCTGGGGGTACAGGTCACATTGATCGATCGTTCCGAGTTACCGATGGGGTTTCTCGATAGCGACCTGACAGATCGTTTTGTCGACTCCTTCGAAAACAGCGGGGGCAAGTTCATCGGCAAAACCGACATCAAGGAAGTACGCTTCGACGGTATTGCGCAAGTGGAAACCGAGTTTAGGGATGGCACCGTAGTCAGAAGCGAAAAGGTATTGTGCGCACTCGGCCGGGTATCCCAGCTCGAAGGTCTGCGAGTGGAAAACGCCGGTCTCAAAGTCAACGACCGTCAACTCATCGAAGTTAACAAGATGGGGCAGACCGCGGTGCCGAACATTTACGCGGTTGGGGACGTTATTGGTCCACCATCTCTCGCGTCGGCATCCATGGAGCAAGGGCGGCGTGCCGCGTGCGATATTTTGGGTTTGGATCCAGGCAGGCAGGGAGGTTGGATCCCCACCGGTATTTATGCCGTACCAGAGCTTGCGAGTGTTGGTGCTTCGGAAGTTGATGCTCGACAAGCCCACGACCAGATTGTCGTTGGGTATGCGCATTTCAAAGAGATTGCACGTGGTCAGATAGCCAACAGCCAGGAGGGGATGTTGAAGCTTGTCGTGAGTGGGGATCGCATGATTCGTGGTGTGCACATCGTGGGGGAGCAGGCGACAGAACTCATCCACATAGGCCAAATGAGCCTTATTCAGGGTGCCAGCGTGGATACTTTCGTCGAGAATGTTTTTAACTTCCCGACCTATGCAGAAAGTTACCGTGTTGCCGCATTAAGCGCGGCGGCACAGCTGTCGCAGAGTTCAGGAGAGACCACTAAGGTAGCTTAGAATAGTTTGCAAGTATACGCGGTAACTTACTGAGTTAGAAAGTTATTCTTTCTTAGAACCAATGACAAATCGAGTCAATTTTTTTGCCGAGGCAGGTTCCAGATCGAATAACTCCGCGCCAACCCAAAATCGCCCAGCGCGTGCCTCACAGTGATTAATGCGGGCGTTACCCAGCAGATGGTACACCGTGGGTAACACGAGGTGGATCCCAATCCAGGTACCGCTAGATAGTGCTTCATGTGTCTCAAATCCGATGCCGTCCGGGGAAAGCTCAATGGATTTTCGCCCGGGGATGGTCACGTCCACTTGTTGGGCTTCGCAAAGCAGATCGAGTTTGGCGTTGAGCAATCCCAAGGCCCCGACGACCGAAGAGTCTGAAATGTTGTGCAACGCGTGGTCGAGTTCTGTATTTAGTTCCAGCAAGCGCCCCTGCAGTTGTACGAATGCTGGAAGCTTGAAGGACTCGCATAACTTGGATGCTGAGAGAGGATCGGTGAGAGGTTGCCACGCCAGCGGAAGATCGACACAGGTCCGCAACGAAAGGCGTCGGTCTATACTCATGTGAGTATTGTAGTTGTGAATCTAATAGTTTCTCGTTTTCTCCTGTTTTCCGAGAGCGCGGCTGTCTCGAGGTCTCGTGTTAACATATTGCTACCCTCATCTATCATCGACGCCTGTGCTTAAGAACGCGACCCCTTGTGCTTAAAACAGTTGCTCTGAGTTTGGGTGGTCGCTATGCGTTCTCCAGACGCAGTACCATTTCTTTCATAAGCCTTGTGGCGATTGGTGGTCTCGCTTTGAGCGTGGCAGTGCTGATCGTCGTGGTTTCCGTTGTTAACGGCTTCGAACGGGAATTGCGCGAGCGGGTCTTCGGTGTGTTACCGCACCTGAGCTTCTACGGCAGGGAATCGTTACCAGGAGATATTGCAGACCTCGACGCGCTTCGAGCACTCGAGGGAGTTCGCGGCGTGGTGCCATTCGTACAAGGCGCGGGGTTGGCGGCAGTAGCAAGCGATGTGGCCGGGGTTCTCATCACCGGGATAGACCCGCTCGTTTACAGCGAAGTCTCCGCATTTGATGACTATCTGCTCGGTAGCCCAGAATTGCGAGCGGGTGAATTTTCGGTCGTTTTGGGTATCGGGGTGGCGCGGGAACTCGGGGTTGATATTGGTGATCGCATCACATTGGTTCTACCTTCTGCAACCGTAACACCAGCAGGACTATTTCCACGTCAGAAACGATTTGTCTTGCGCGGAATTTTACAGTCACGTTCCGAAATCGACGGCCGGGCAGCCTACATTCACATCACGGATGCCCAGAAAGTATTTCGTCTTGGTGGACGCATTCACGGCTATCAGGTGAAGTTGCAGGATTTATTTGCCGCGGCCGCGATCGCTTCCCGCGGTGTATCGGCCCTCGGGACCGAGCGGGTTTACGCGCGCAGTTGGATGAGTACTCACGGAAACCTCTATCGTGCGATTGGTATGCAGAAAGCAACGATGTTTGTCCTGCTGTCGTTCCTCGTCGCCGTGGCAGCGTTCAATCTGGTATCCACGCTGGTGATGATCGTAGATCAACGTAGCGGTGATATCGCAATCTTGAGAACGCTTGGCAGCAATACGGCCACTTTGGTTTCAGCGTTCGTATTACTTGGCACGTTGCTTGGCGGACTAGGCATCTTCATCGGCGTAGTGACTGGGATTTTGATTGCCTCGGGTTTGCCGGATCTTTACCAGTGGGTAACAGGCGCGTTTTCTCTCGACCTGATGAATCAGTATTTTGTCAGCTACCTGCCCGTGGAGATTCGCAGCGACGATATCGTTGGCATAGTACTCACGGCTATGGGCCTTTGCCTCCTCAGCACGATATATCCCGCTTGGCGAGCAGCCGGATTACATCCGTCGGAAGTGCTTGCCCATGAGTGATGTGGTGTTACAGGCCATCGGTCTGCGCAAATCCTACACCCAGGGTCAGTCCCGTTTAGAGGTATTGAAGGGTGTGGACTTTAAGGTAAACGCAGGCGAACGGGTGGCTGTGGTCGGTCGGTCGGGCTCCGGCAAAAGTACCCTGCTGCACGTATTGGCAGGTCTTGATGACGCAGATGAAGGAACCGTTCTGGTGGGCGAGGAGGACCTGAGTGCGGCAACCCCGGCTGAGCGGGCGAAAATTCGCAACGCAAGCATGGGATTTGTGTATCAGTTCCATCACCTGCTACCTGAGTTTTCCGCTCTGGAGAATGTCGTTATGCCACTGCGACTGGGTGGTGTGCGGGTAACTGTGGCAGAAAAACAGGCACGTGAATTACTGGTGGCGGTCGGGATGGAGCAGCGTCTGGCGCATCGGCCGAGCGCCTTGTCGGGGGGCGAGCGGCAGCGCGTCGCCGTTGCAAGAGCCCTGATCGGTGAACCCCTGGTCGTTCTTGCCGACGAACCCACCGGCAACCTGGATTGGGAAAACGCAGAGCAGGTGTTTGAACTCATGTGTCGTTTGAACGAAGAACGAGGCGTGAGCTTCGTGATCGTTACCCACGACAAAACCACCTTGGATGGGATGCACCGCGTGCTCGAACTCAATGATGGGGCGATTCGATGAGTACCGCTCGCTGGATTGCGCTCCGCTATTTGAGAACCAGAAAACGTCAATTTGCAGCTTTCATTACCTGGGTTTCCGTGGCTGGGCTGACCCTGGGCGTGTTGGTGCTTACGGTTGTCGTCAGCGTGATGAATGGGTTTGACGCCGAACTCAAAACTCGCATTCTCGGCACGGTGCTGCACCTGTTGTTACTTGGCAAAAGTACTGCAGATGAAGACGTGGTGCGCCTGGCGCTCGAGCCCGCAATATTACAGAAATTCAATTTCTTCATAGGTGCAGGCATGGTTACCCGCAATGGCAGGGTCAATCCCGTGAGCATCTATGGCATCGATGCAGCCGGTGCAGTGGCGCTCGAACAGATTGCCAACAATATGACTTACGGAAACCTCAAGGACATCACGCGCCACAAGCGCGGTATCGTGTTGGGTTCCGCGTTGGCGGCCCATCTGGGTCTGTTGCCCGGGGATTCGGTTGCGCTTGTGATATCAGAGCCGTCAGCAATCGGAGTACAACCAAAAATCCATCGATTTGAGCTGGTAGGCACGTTTGAGATCGGTGTGGAACTCGATGCGAGCCTTGTTCTTGTCGGCATCAGCTCACTCAGCAGCAACCTCGATTCCATCGGCAGTTTCGGGGTGCGATTGATGATTGCCGATCCCCTTGACGTGGACGCGGTCAGTGCGCGAATTGCTGCAGCCAACCCGGAGTGGGAAATGCAGAGCTGGTCAGACAGTTACGGCGAACTATTCCAGGCGGTGCGCCTCGAAAAAGCAATGATGTTTCTCATTCTACTGATGGTGGTTGCGGTTGCAGCGTTCAATATCGTCTCCGGGCAGATGATGGTGGTGAACGACAAGCGTTCAGATATTGCAATATTGCGCACAATGGGCGCTTCCGCGACCATGATCTTGAAGATTTTCCTGCTGCAAGGTGTTGTTGTGTCCACTGTCGGCATTACGGTCGGGTTGTTGTTTGGGGCCATTCTCGCAAACTACATTGGTGCCGTCATCGCAACTCTGGAAGGCTGGTTTGGATTCAAGGTGCTGGACGTGTATTACTTCGTTGAAGTGCCGTCGGTAGTGCGGGTGAACGATCTGCTCATCATCGCTCTGATTTCGTGGAGCCTTTGTCTATTCTCAGCCTGGTTACCCGCGCACCGGGCAGCATTGATGAATCCCATCGAGGGTTTACACGGCGCTTGAAGTACCGACGGTTCCTTAAGAGTAATCACCTAATTTCCGTGACCGGCGTCGTTCGCGGCGGGCACGCCAGCGTTTTATGACATGCCAGCGCCATGCAATTCGCGATAACACCATGGCGGTTACGCCGCTAACCCATCCACACACCAGACAGCCGAACAGCAGCGGGTAACCGATCACGCCCGCATTGTTGGAAAGCCACTCCCAGTTCAGCTCGACAGCATCGACCGCAAGTTCCATATCGAGCAACCAGACTCCGAGTCGGTAGGCAAAGTAGAACATGGGTGGAATAGTGAGTGGGTTGGTAATCCACACGAGCGCCACGGAGATCGGCAGATTACATCTCGACACCACCGCAAGGGATGCTGCCACGACCATCTGAAAAGGGATGGGCAGAAATGCGCAGAACAATCCGATGAATGCGGCACCGGCGACACTGCGCCGATGTAAATGCCAGAGTTCAGGATCTTGTAGCCATTTTCCCAGCGGTCGTAGTGCTGGAAGCTCACGAATTTGTTTGGGGTTTGGCAGGTACCTGCGCAGGAATTTTTTTGGCATAAAGGAAATTATGCACCCTTGCGATGTATCAGGTACATGCGAACTTGGCTGGTGGGATTTTGTTGTGGTGTCTGTCTCCTCGGGTTGGTGCAGCAACTACCGATGCTGCTGTCCGAACTTGCGATCGCGGCAGCGTTTGTTGCCTGCCTGACGTTCGGGTGCCGGTTGTGGTTCATCGCCAGCCTTTGCGTGGGTCTCATCTGGGGTGCCCTTCATAACGATCATGTGCTTTCCCAACGGTTGCCGGGCTGCGTGGCCGGACGGACATTGGTGGTCGATGTGCTCGTCAGCGATCCGGTGCCACTGTTGACCGATACTGGTGTGAAAGTCGGATTGCGCTTTCTCGCAACGGTCACCAGTGCTGCGGACAACGGCTGTGTGGCACTGTTAGGTCGTCGTCTACGGCTGAGCTGGCACGGTTCGCCCGCGATGTTGTCGGGTCAGACATGGCATTTGTCGATTCGGGCAAAACCACCCTGGGGTTTCCAGAATCCTGGCGGTTTCGACTACGAACGTTGGCTTCTCGGACAACGCCTGGCCGGCACGGGGTACGTGAAGGCCGGGCATCTGCTCGATTCTGGCGCGACCGACGCAAACTCATCCGATACCTCTGACGACGCAAAAAGTGTGCGTGCCCTTCTCGATTCACGGCTCGCGGAGATGGAGCTCGAAAACGTCGGCGTGTTGCGAGCCCTGACCATGGGTGATGCGTCCGGACTCAGCAGTCAGGATTGGGATCTGCTCAGGGTTACAGGAACCGTACACCTCATGGTGATCTCCGGCTTACATGTTGGGTTGGTTGGGGCGCTCGGTTTCTTCTGCGGTAGATGGCTCGCCCGGCTCGTACCCTGGATGCTGCTGTGGACACCCGCAACCTGGTGGGGTGCGTTATCTGGCAGTATCGTGAGTGCCGTCTATGTTGTTTTCACAGGCAGCGGGTTACCGGCGATACGCGCTCTTATCATGGTGGTGGCGGGGGCGGTCGCGATAGGACTTGGTCGACGAACACAGTTGAGTTCCGTTTTTTTGGTTGCGCTGACGGTTATTCTCTTATGGGAGCCGCTCGCGGTTCATCAACAAGGGTTCTGGCTTTCGTTCATCGCAGTCGCGGCATTGTTGCGTTTTTTTACTCATCGTTATGACCGACATGGCTGGTTGGTCACCTTCGGGCTTGCCCAATGGTGCCTGCTCATCGGACTCACGCCTGCCGTAGCGCTGTCGTTAGGCCAGGTTGCTTGGGCCGGAACATTGGCAAATCTGCTGGTGCTGCCGATAGTGAGTTTCTGTGTGATCCCGGCAGCGTTGTGCGGTGTCTTGCTGACGTTGATTTCGCCGGACGTTGGGCAGTGGGGTTTTCTAATTGCCGACTGGTTCATCGGCCGGGCAACCTCGCTGCTCACCTGGTTCAGCGGATATAGCCTCGACCACGTGGGTCACACCGATCCTTGGTTGGTAATTTGCGTTGGCCTGTGCGCTTGGACTTTGTTGAGTGGTTGTCCATGGCGGCAGTTTATTACGCTGGCGCTGTTGTGGAGTTGTTGGGCATGGCCTGTTGCAACTGGAATAGATCATGGCGAATTTCGGTTAATGGCTCTTGATGTTGGGCAAGGTAGCGCGATTGTTGTAGACACGAAAGAACACAGACTGCTTTTCGATGCAGGCCCGCGATATTCGAGTGGATTCGATCTCGGTAGAGCCGTGGTTGTGCCGAGTTTGGCTGCTACCGGACCTGAAAGGCTGGATGTATTGGTGGTAAGCCACGGTGATCTCGATCACTCCGGTGGTGTGAATGCGGTTGTTGACGCCTACCCGGTAGGCAGGATCTATTCGTCCGTGACATTGCCGGGAGCTCGGGATTGTTCTGCCGGCACTAAGTGGACGTGGGATGGTGTTGATTTCGAGATCTATCACCCTTCAGTCCAATTCCTGGAGGGAGAACTCCGGGACAACGATGCGTCTTGCGTCCTCGGTGTCAGTAACGCGAGACACACAGTGCTTCTTATGGGTGACATTTCTAGCGCCGTCGAAAGATATCTGTCTCGGCGCTTGCCGGTTGACGTTACCTTGTCGTTCGCACCTCATCACGGAAGTCGAAGTTCCTCCAGTTTGGCGTTTGTGCGTTTGTTAAATCCTGTACACGTATTTATCAGCGCTGGACGATTCAATCGTTACGGACATCCGCATCCGGATGTGGTGCGTCGTTATCAAGAAACCGGGGCACTCGTGTATGTCACCGGGGATAGTGGAGCACTGAGCTGGGAGAGTGATTCGCCTGAGCGGGTGGTGAGTTGGCGGAAGAAAAATGAGCGCTACTGGACACTTCCGCAGCCTGAGTAAGGCGAGTTAATCTACGTCTGAGTCCACGTCTGAATCCTTGCCAACATTGACCCCGAGAACGTCCCGGGCAATCTGGCGCAAGTTGCTTGACACGAAGGTAATTTCCTCTAACCCGCGACGATTACTTACCCAACGATAGGATTTGTATCGCTCAGCTATCGTGAACGACTTCGAATTTGCGTGCATGAGGTGGAACACTTTCAGCACAGCCGCTTCGGGTAGGCCGTTTCCGCCCGTGCTGTCCAAGGCGAGAATTTTATCTGCAACGATGTCTTTTAGTGAGAAATTACTTGCCAGGAACCCTTTGATAGCGGATTGCCAGTCTTCGCCTACAATCAGATACTCGCCAGGGAACATCCATTTGCCATGTTGTTGCACGAGCAGAATTTGCTGAGTTTCGTTTAGTACAACTGCGCTCTGGTAAACCTGGAAGTAGTCCCGGCCGACTTCGAGTTCTTCCCGTAGTCTTTCAACGCTTTGCCAGAGATGCCGGCTGGTTTTGTTGACGAACTCCAAACCAATCCCATTGTCTTCCACACGGCGTACGACCATTTCGACGGTCGGAGTTGGGGGGTTTTCCACATCAGTAGGGTTTAGCAGCGTGAGTTTTAATTTGGCACCCGGCTTGATGGTGGGATTTTCCATGTGGACGAAAACACCGCCTTCCGAAACGTCGCGAGCGATACTGCGTGTTTTGCCGAACGCGGGATGTTGCAGTTCCACCAGCAATGGCAACTGAATGCGAGGATGCTGTCGTTTCTCCACGAGTCAGCTTACCACTGACCAAATTTGAAGTGGTCTGAACACGTCAGGAGCCGTTGAATTTGGTGAAAACGCACACATTGTAACAGTACCCGGAATTGAGGTGTGGAATGCGTTTGGACAAGATGACCAGCAGATTGCAAAGCGCGCTGGGTGACGCTCAGTCGTTGGCAATGGGCAGAGATCATGTTTCGGTGGAACCGATTCACTTGGCTGCTGTGTTTGTCGAGCAGGGCGAGACGCCGGTACTGCCACTGCTGGCGAGAGCCGGCGCGCGCGGGGACGGGTTGCGTTCGCGGGTCAGCGAAGAGTTGGATCGGCTCGCGACGCTGAAACGGCCGACGGGTGAAATTAATCTGTCGGCGGGTCTTGTCAAAGTTCTCAATCTAGCCGACCGGCTCGCTCAGAAGGCAGGCGACAGTTTTCTATCGACGGAATTTGTGTTGCTGACTTTATTGGAGGACCCGGTTGTAGGCAGGGTTTTCTCGGACAATGGCGTCGATAAGCAATCTTTGCAGCGGGTCATCAGGGAAACGAGGGGTGGCGAAACAGTGTCAGATCCCAATGCGGAAGAACATCGTGAGGCGCTGGACCGCTACACCATCGACCTAACCGAGCGTGCCGAGGAAGGCAAGCTGGATCCAGTCATCGGTCGGGACGATGAAATTCGTAGAACCATACAGGTGTTGCAACGCCGCACAAAAAACAATCCCGTTCTTATCGGTGAACCGGGCGTGGGCAAGACGGCAATCGTCGAAGGCCTGGCACAGAGGATACTGAACGGAGAAGTCCCAGAAGGGCTCAAAGACAAACGTATACTCTCTCTCGACATGGGGGCATTGATCGCCGGTGCAAAGTTCCGCGGTGAGTTTGAAGAACGGCTGAAAGCCGTGCTCAACGAGCTGTCGAAACAGGAAGGCAGCATCATTTTATTCATCGACGAATTACATACGGTGGTCGGCGCTGGTAAAGCCGAGGGCTCCATGGATGCCGGTAACATGTTAAAACCCGCACTGGCTCGCGGCGAGTTACATTGTGTTGGCGCTACGACGTTGGACGAGTACCGCCAATACATCGAGAAAGACGCGGCTCTGGAGAGGCGGTTTCAGAAGGTGTTGGTGGATGAGCCGAGTGTGGAAGATACCATCGCTATCTTACGCGGATTGAAAGAACGTTATGA
>SMWK01000022.1 GCA_004356895.1 Gammaproteobacteria bacterium | reverse complement strand
GATAAACATCTCTCTGGCGGACGCCCCCATGCGGCGCATCTGGTTCCATGTGCGTGGAATCGTTGTTGAACCCCCGGCACCCTGGCGACCAAATCGACTCTCGTCCACTGGGGATTGAAGTACTTCGACATCTTCCCAACTGGCGCCCAGTTCCTCGGCAATAATCATCGGCAATGCCGTTTTGATGCCTTGCCCCATTTCCGCGTTGGCAGAGTAAATCGTGATCTTTCCATCCGAAGATACTTTGATAAACGCATTCAATTCGCTTGTTATAACTAGATCGTCGACATCTTCTTCGGCAGCCTGAGCCATTGGGAATACCGACGCGATAACGAGTGCACCCCCTGCGACACCGGTAATCTTCAGGAACGACCGGCGATCCAAGCGGAGTTGGTCGGCCAAAGCAGCTTTTACTGAGCTTATGAGGTCAACCTGTTTCATGCGTTAACCTCCTCTGCAGCGTTCACATACTGGGCGTTCGACAGTTTGACGGCGCCATGTATCGCCGCCCGGATACGGTTATAGGTACCACACCGGCAGTAGTTTCCCACCATGGCAGCGTCAATGTCCGCATCCGTTGGATTCGGGTTTCTCTTCAACAGCGCCGCCGCGGACATGATCTGACCTGACTGACAATAACCGCACTGGGCAACATCGAGTTCTATCCAGGTCTGCTGCAAGGGATGTAGTTGAGTGTTTTCCGCCAACCCTTCAATAGTACGGATTGAAAGACCCGCAACGTCGGCAACCCTTACAGAACAGGAACGCATTGGCACATCATCCACATGTACAGTGCAGGCACCACACAGGGCGATACCGCAACCAAACTTGGTACCTATCAAGCCAAGAACATCGCGCAGGACCCACAGCAAAGGCATATCCGCTTCCACGTCTATCTCGTGATCCGCACCGTTCACGTTGATTTTGTATTTGGACATGACCTTCTCTACCCTCAGTGATCGTGTGACTCTATCCCATTTGAGGGTAAGCCGACATACCGTTCGGTGGAATCGGTGCCTGGATTACGCCAACACTTTTTTGAGGCGGTGTATGCGAACTACTCGCGCCACAAGAACCCATGGCCGGTAGTTTTATACATTCGTCTGAATGTGTTCTCCATCTGCAACTGCTTCTCTACCATTTTGGCGCCTAGTGCCAGGTGATTCGGATCGTCTCGATGCTTTTCTACCGCGGCCATATCGGTGCAGCCCATGACAAATATCAAGTCGCCTTCCTTGATATCGAGTTCACGATCCGCATCTGACCTGGCGAGACCGCCGCTGTATATCAACGTATCCGGTTCGTTTTCCCAACAGTAAGCGGCATGCTCAGACGAAAGTTTAATAAAAGCCTCTCCCATTCCAGCGTCAGCAAATCGCAGACCCAGGATGACCAGGACGATACCCTCCCCATTTCCGTCGTGACACTCGGGGCGTCCCCACCACCCGAAATCAGCTACATCGGAAAATCTTGAACTCATCACTCGGCGTTTGGTCATTCGCCGTTCACCCATCACCTCAATCAACGTGTGATGTGCGGGACGGTCGGTGTGCAACCGAAGGCTACTGTTGCCTTTGGCGTATCGTTCAAACACCAGCACGTTTAGAGCATTCTCCAAATTGATGGCGGAGGCATAAGCGGTAGTTTCTGACTCTCCCACTCGGGCATCTTCTGCGCGTTTGTCCCATTCAGCGAGCCATTCGTCCATCGTCGTGTTCTCGTTACGGATCTGATATTCAACAATGGCTGTCATGGATTGATCTGCGGACATCTCATTACTCTTCTCGGTGGACTCGAGGATGATGATAACGCGACATGGTATCGACAGGTTAACGGCCTATCGAAAGGGGCTATCCGTGAAGTGCTAGCGCGTGCTGTTCGAGTATGAGCGGACTAATTGTGCTGACCACATCATCCCAGTCAGGATTTATATCTACTCGTAAACCGGCCGCGTTTGCCCGAAGTGTTCCCGAACCGATAACTCCCACACAGATTGGACCCGTTTACGTAGGAAGACGCGCAAAGACTCACTTAACGAGTTAGACTGGCGTGCCTATGCGTATTGTATCAGCCATTGTTCTTTTGTTGGTGGCAGGTTATTGCGTTGCCGAGACGCAGCCGCAAATAAAGGAAGAAAATCCAAACAGATTGGAATTGTTGCTGGCTGTTGAGGATGACTGTTCTGTTTCGGAATCGGCCGAAGGGGAAGACGCGGGTGCTACGCCGCCGTCATCTACACTCACCGGTTGCATCACTACCCTGGATTGTACCTCGTTGGAATGCATAAAACGCCAAGCCGAGAAGAACTGGGCAGAGGCATGTATCAGCCAAAAAGTGGCCTTGTATGGGAACACTGTTACCGACTCGGGGAAATACACGGCCGCTTGTAGAATGGCCGCACGGAGAGCGAACCGATGACACGCGTAGCAGCGCACGCTTAGTAAGTTATCCCTTTTTGGTTTAACGGTCCGGGAGGGTGTGTGCTCCGCATGGCCTGCTTGTTACTTGATGCTCGCGTAGACCCCAATCTGACGACTGGCTTGGCCTGACTTGATTCGGTCGATACTCGACTATGTTCACCGGCATCAAGCCCCGCCCACGTAGCGCCCGTTCGGAGCGTACAGCTCTAGACCCATGGTGGCGGTGCTTCGTGCCCCGGGAAAGCCTGAGACGATAACTTTCGACAATGCCGTCTCAGGGCCCAAGCCAGGCTGTGAGCCTTGGTCTTTCGCGGATCAATCCATCCTGGTTGAAGTGGTGAATACAATAATGTGCCCATGAATCTTCGAACGCCATCTCCATATCCCCTGTCACCGAGGTCGTGCCCAGTCCGATTTCTGCGTAGGTAAACTCAAAACTGCCACTAGGGCGTGCCAGCGCAACGTGGAATGGTTGCCCGTTAAACTCGTTAATGATCGGTCTGCCATTGCTGCTCATGATGCCTGGTATATCAACCCTTGCGGTTCTGAGTTCCCAGTTCGCTTCGAGACCAATCGGTAGGAAGAGTGTCTCGCAAAATTCCGAGCATGTGGATGCAAATACGGAGAAAAAATTGCTCGCTAGTTCACATGCCTCGCCGGAGATGATTGTTTCGAGTACGGCTCGTTGAGCTTCATCTGCACGTTCGTCGATAATGATCTGGCGTTTGCCGTCTCCTTCAGCGATTTCACCAGGCCACTTATAGAGCGCGGCCCAATTAAGGCCTGCAAGCTGCGTATCATTGAAATGTCCTTCAACGATGTTGCCCACGAAGGCCGACTGACAATAACCGTGGGTGCTTGGCAAGTTGAACTGGCAACCGCAGTTCACTGCGCAATTACAGTTATCATAAGTTTCGCTCTTGAATACCCACTGATCAGACATCCCGTCGATCCTCCTTTAACAGCGAACGCGTTATACAATCATAGTTCCCATACTTCTTAAGTTGAAGGGCGTGGCGTTACACCAGAATGTTGCTGGAAACCCCCATCATCATTGGTGCCGTCAGCCTGAACAGAGAAAGGGCAACCGGGCCTTGAGATAGATCTTGCTGGGACCCCAATAACTGCTGTGACGGGGAGACGCGGTAGACTGCGGGTTTGCCGTGATATCAAAACGCCATCACTTGCGGCGCTGGTTTTGTTTCTACATTATCGCCCCGACTGGGGTTTGCGCAAAACGAGCAGGAAAAAAATGAGCGCGTCACTGCTGAAACTACAAGGCGCCAGCGATGCCAGGTTTGAGCCCGTGCGTTCGGCCTTCTTGGAGGGCTTTGCACAGGGCCGTGACGTGGGCGCCACAGTTGCCGTAACCCTAAATGGCGAATTGGTGGTGGATCTATGGGCGGGATATCGCGACCGAAAACGTACGCTACCCTGGGAGAAAGACACACTCTGTTGCATGTTTTCGGTCACCAAGGCCATGACGGCCATCTGCGTTCTTCAGGCAGTCGCAGAAGGCTCTCTCGAACTGGATACACCCGTTGTCGAGTACTGGCCTGAATTTGCAGCCAACGAGAAACAGAATATCACCCCCAGACACCTGCTCAGCCACCAAGCCGGGCTGATTGGGTTTCATGAACCGGTGTCCAAAGACATCTACTACGACTGGGCCTCGGTTACCTCAGCCCTGGCAGCAGAAAGAACCTGGTGGATACCCGGTGAACAACATGGATACCACGCGAGAACCTACGGTTTCTTGGTAGGCGAGTTGTTGAGGCGTACGACAGGTTTCACGGTTGGCCAGTGGTTTGACCGGTGTATTGCCCAACCGCTGGAAATAGACTTCAAAGTTGGCCTAGCCGATCACGATCTGATGCGTTGCGCCGACATGTTGCCTGCTCGTATTCGCGCAGGTGAGCAAAAAAACTGGTCATCGGCGATGCAAACGATGATGAAGTCATTCAGCGACGTCACGACACCCACCGGAGCGGCATTTCAAAACCCTTCGTTTGGACCGGGTTACATGAACTCCAACCAGTTTCGCAAAGCAGAAATACCGGCGGTAAACGGCCATGGCACTGCACGTGGCGTCGCGTCGTTCTACGCCCAGCTTTCGTCTTTATTACCTGCCGAGATACTAACCGAGGCAACGACCACGCACTCGCTGGGGCCCGACACGGTACTCATCTCGCTCACCCACTTCGGTCTGGGTTTAATGCTGCACCATGAAGAATCGCCCATCGGAATTCGAGATGGCAGCTTTGGTCATGCCGGTGCCGGAGGCTCCATGGCTTTCTACGACCCGGAAGCTCAACTTGGATTTTGTTTTGTTATGAACCAGATGCAGGAGGGGGTCGTTACAGGCGGCGAGTCCGCGATGCGTATCACCCGATCCATCTACGAATGTCTTTGAGGTTTATTCCATGTCTCAAGTGATCGACTGCGATTCCCACGTGCTGGAACCACCCAACCTCTGGAAGGAATATCTGGAGCCGAAATATCGAGATCGCGCGATCAGGATCGAGGTCAACGACGGCGTTGAGCAACTTATCATTGGAGAAAAGGTGGTCCTGCAAGGTGTGCTCGCCGGTCTCGGTGGCGCCGAGAACAACAAGAAAGAACTCTTCAGCGGCAAGCTTCGATATCTCGATGGCTGTCCACCTGCGAGCTACGATCCACTTGCTCGCGCGAAACAGATGGACGATTGGGGAATCGACAAAACGGTGCTTTTCCCCACGATCGGCATCTTACCGTTTCCAACAGACGATCAAGAACTCGCAAGTGCATACTGTCGCGCATACAACAACTGGATCATCGAGTTTTCACAAACGATCCCGGGAAGAATCATTCCGGTGGCCATGGTCAACTGGCATGACGTAGACGAAGCGACGAAAGAATTGGCGCGCTGCGTAAAAGCCGGATTCAAGGCGTTGTTCGTTCCGCCGGAGACGATCGGAGGCAAACGTCCCGGTAATGCTCACTTCGACCCTTTATGGTCCATCTGCCAGGAAGCCGATATACCAGGCTGCTTCCACGTTATCGTTCGTTTCGAAGGCGCGGCTATCCCGTTTCACCACTGGCATACCACCTCGCCTGGGATGATATTCAGCTTTGGGCTTGGCGGCGCGGGGCAGCTGATACCAGCAATGACGAGTGTGATAACGGATTTGTTGTTCGAACGCTTTCCACGATTGAAAATCGTTAGCGTGGAGGCTGGGTGCGGTTATGCGCCATACCTCATGGACCGGCTAGATTCGAAATACGAAGTATTTAAGGATCTCTTGTCCATGCCGAAGAAGCCAAGCGAGTACATTCGCAGCAACTGCTACTTTGTCGCGGAGCAAGGAGAGCGAACGATCGACGATGTTATTCGGTTGGTGGGGGAGGATAGAGTTGTTTGGGGGAGTGACTATCCGCATGTGGATTCGCTTTTCCCGCTTTTAGTTAATCGTCTTAAGGAACAGAACGGAGTACTTAGCTCGAATGCTGTTCTATTATTTGGTGTTGAGTAGTGAATGATTCGGTGAGACTGGAAAATATAATACAGATCAGCTATCGATATCTGCATCCTAATATCGTATTCATCAGCTTGTTTGGGCTCGTTACACATCCTTTATACTATGCTTATCTTCAGTTTTCGGGTGGCGGAGTCCACGACTCTCTGGCGTTCAACGTTGGTCGCCCTGATGCTTCACTTTATCCAGTTTGGATCAATAGTAGATTCATCTTTGTTGCAGAATTACTATCGGCTGATTCCGTTTTACGTCTTCATGGTTGCAGCTGGCATCTACTTCAACCGAAATAGGGAAGTG
>SMWK01000287.1 GCA_004356895.1 Gammaproteobacteria bacterium | reverse complement strand
GCCAACGGTTTGCTATCCGTGAAGGCGGACGCACAGTGGGTGCAGGGGTCGTTACCAAGATCATCGAGTAGGGGGTGACGCTGAAGGCTCCAGTAGGCACGTAATTTTAGTGAATTTATTAGGCCAGTAGCTCAATTGGCAGAGCAGCGGTCTCCAAAACCGCAGGTTGGGGGTTCGATTCCCTCCTGGCCTGCCAGTTGAGCAGGATTCTATTTTTGAATACGAGCGCAGAAACATCGGGACAATCGGCCATTGACTGGTTGAAATGGATCGTCGTTTACGCCGTGGTTGGTGCAGGCGTATTTGGCAACTGGTACTACCAGGATCAGTCGGTGTTGTATCGAGTGCTGGGACTGTTGGTACTTGCCATCGTTGCTCTACTGACGTTGGTGCAGACCCAGAAAGGTCGCGCAGCCTGGGATCTATTAAAAGATGCCCGAAGTGAAATTCGCCGGGTGGTCTGGCCGACCCGCCAGGAGACTGTGCAAACCACGATGATCGTGCTCGTGTTGATAATGGTTTTTTCGTTGATATTGTGGCTGTTGGATTCGGGCCTGAGTTGGTTGGTTTCCACGGTGATAGGGTAACGCGTTATGTCGAAGAAGTGGTATGTGGTGCATGCGTACTCTGGATTTGAGAAGAACGTATCCCGGGCGTTGCAGGAACGCATAGAGTTGTCGTCGCTGCAGGAATTTTTTGGCGAGATCATGGTGCCCGTCGAAGAAGTGGTCGAAATGCGGGGTGGTCAGAAGCGCCGCAGTGAGCGCAAATTTTTCCCTGGCTATGTGCTGGTGGAAATGGAACTTAACGACGACACCTGGCATCTCGTCAAGGAAACGCCACGAGTGATGGGTTTTATCGGTGGCAAAGCAGATCATCCAGCGCCGCTGACGGAAAGTGAGGCGAATGCCATTCTCGACAGAGTTGCCGCTGGTAGTGACAAGGCAACACCGAAGACGATCTTCGAGGCTGGAGAAATCGTACGGGTCATCGATGGACCATTCAACGACTTCAACGGGGTCGTCGAGCAGGTCAACTACGAGAAAAGCAAAGTACAGGTGGCGGTGACGATTTTTGGCCGCTCAACACCGGTGGAACTGGATTTTGGCCAGGTGGAAAAGGGTTGATAACTCGAGTAATCGAGATTTTGAGCATTGGCGTGAGTTAAGAGGGGAGTGCACCTGCGCACCGATAGGCGCGATAAGGGCACGTTAAGAACCCGATAGGAGAGAGAAACGATGGCGAAGAAAGTTGAGGCCTATATCAAACTGCAGGTTCCCGCAGGCCAGGCCAACCCGAGCCCGCCGGTTGGTCCAGCGCTCGGCCAACACGGCGTGAACATCATGGATTTCTGCAAGACGTTTAACGCCCAGACGCAGAGCCTGGAGCAGGGAATGCCTACTCCAGTTGTGATCACCGTTTATGTTGATCGCAGCTTTACCTTTATTACCAAAACACCACCGGCGTCCGTCCTGCTGCGCAAGGCGGCAAAAATCAGCAAGGGCAGCGGCACGCCGAATACCCATAAGGTGGCGAAGGTCAACCGGGCGCAGTTGGAAGAAATTGCCAAAATCAAGATGCCGGATCTCACCGCAGCCGACATGGATGCGGCGGTACGCACGATAGCTGGAAGTGCGCGCAGTGCGGGAATCGAAGTGGAGGGCATATAGGTGGCCAGATCAACCAAACGAACACGAGCCATTGCGGAAAAGATCGATCGGTCAAAGGCTTATCCTATCGAGGAGGCCGTGGATTTGTTGAGCGAAATTTCCAAGGTGAAGTTCAAAGAGTCCTTCGATGTTTCCGTCAATCTCGGCGTAGACCCGCGCAAGTCCGATCAGGTTGTTCGTGGTGCGACGACCTTGCCCCATGGCGTCGGGAAAGCGGTGCGGGTTGCCGTGTTTACTCAGGGCGACAACGTGGACAAGGCAAAAGCGGCTGGTGCGGATCTCGTTGGTCTCGAGGATCTCGCAGAGCAAGTCAAAGCGGGCAAGCTCGATTTCGATGTTGTGATTGCAAGCCCGGACGCGATGCGCGTCGTCGGTCAGCTTGGCAAAATTCTTGGACCACGGGGGCTCATGCCCAATCCCAAGACGGGTACGGTGACGCCCGATGTGGAAACCGCGGTGAGTAATGCCAAAGCAGGCCAAGTGCAGTTTCGCACCGACAAAGCCGGCATCATTCATGGCAGCGTAGGACAGGTAGGCTTTACGAGCAAAAGCATCAAGGAAAATCTTGAGGCGCTCGTCATTGATTTGAAAAAAGCCAAGCCTGCTTCGGCGAAAGGAATCTATGTAAAGAAAATCACTCTGTCGACCACTATGGGTCCTGGGGTGTCCATCGACCAAACATCGCTGGAAGTGTAAAGAAATTTTGGAGGTCCCCGGTCAGGTCTTGTACTGCAGCCGGATCCGTCAAATACCGTAGGAGGCTAGCGCCATGGGTAAACCGGCGCGATGCCTTAATTTCCTACGCAGACGGTGGAGCCTGAAAGAACGTGTACGAAGGTATCGTCTCGTGAACTTGGGTCGCCGTAAGAGCTTGAGAAAGCTGCAAACGGCAGCATCCAACTCTCTTTAGGAGAATGAGGAAGTTGTCAGTATTTTTGGAGATAGGAGGATATCGGCGATATCCAAGGAGCAACCATGGCATTAAAACTTGAGCAGAAACAAGCGATTGTTGCCGAGGTTAAAGAGGTCGCTGCGAGCGCGCTATCGGCAGTGCTTGCGGATTATCGCGGACTGACGGTGAGTGAGATGACAGAATTACGTGCCAAGGCTCGTGCGTCTGGCGTTTACCTCAAGGTCGTCCGTAATACGCTGGCCAAACGTGCCCTGGAAGGAACCGACTATGCGTGCCTTGAAGAAGCACTCGTCGGGCCGACTATGGTGGCGTTTTCGCAGGATGACCCTGGATCTGCCGCAAGGCTCATCAATGACTCCGTCAAAGTGTACCGAGCGTTAGAGGTCAAAGCGCTTGCGTTTGACGGAGTGTTGTTCGGACCAGACGAGCTTGCCAGGTTGGCGAAACTTCCCACCCGGGATGAAGGTCTGGCGATATTGATGAGCGTTATGTTGGCACCGATTGCCAAGCTCGCACGCACCTTCAACGAGGTGCCTGGCAAGTTGGTACGAACGCTGGCCGCAGTTGGCGAACAGAAGCAGGCGGATGATTAACCAAGGTTCAAAGAAGTCAAAATTTCAGGAGTAATAACCAATGGCATTGTCAAAAGACGATATTTTGAACGCCATCGCAGATATGAGTGTGATGGATGTTGTGGAACTAGTTTCTTCGATGGAAGAAAAATTTGGCGTATCGGCCGCCGCCGCAGTCGCGGCAGCGCCTGCAGCGGCAGATGGTGACGCCGCAGGCGCCGCCGAGGAACAAACCGAATTTGAGGTTGTCTTGGCTGGTATAGGCGAAAAGAAAGTCACCGTGATCAAAGCGGTGCGCGCGATCACCGGGTTGGGTTTGAAAGAAGCCAAGGCCGTCGTGGACGAAGCACCTTCCTCGATCAAGGAAGGCGTAACCAGGGACGAAGCAGAAGAGATCAAGAAGCAGTTGGAAGAGGCCGGCGCGACTGTTGAGCTCAAGTAAGTACACACGGTCAAACGACTTTGGCTGGCGCCTCTCTTTGTGAACAGGAGAGGACGCCGGCCTTTCGTCGTTGCGGGTGATTTAATAGAGCCCTCACCGGCTCACTGATGAGAGGCGCAAACCAAGCACGCGCGGGAGATTCGAATGGCGTATAGCTTTACTGAGAAGAAACGGATCCGAAAAGACTTTGGCAAGTTACCCGAAGTCATGGAGTTACCGTACCTTCTCGCGATTCAGGTAGATTCTTATAACAAGTTCCTGCAAGTGGATCGAAAATCAGGTGAACGAGCAGATGTCGGCCTGCACACGGCGTTTCGATCGGTCTTCCCGATCGTCAGCTACTCCGGGAGTGCAGCGCTCGAGTATGTTGATTATCGATTGGGCACACCTACCTTCGATGTGAAGGAATGCCAGATGCGGGGCATCACCTACGCGGCTCCCCTGCGGGTAAAAGTGCGTCTGATCATCTATGACAAGGAGTCTTCCAACAAAGCGGTCAAAGATGTTAAAGAGCAGGAAGTCTACATGGGCGAAATTCCGCTCATGACCGAGAACGGCACTTTCGTCATCAACGGCACGGAACGTGTCGTGGTGTCGCAATTGCATCGCTCCCCGGGCGTGTTTTTTGATCACGATCGCGGCAAGACTCACAGCTCCGGCAAACTTCTCTACTCCGCGCGGGTAATTCCCTACCGTGGCTCCTGGCTCGATTTCGAATTCGATCCGAAGGATTGCGTTTTTGTTCGAATTGACAGACGTCGCAAGCTCCCCGCAACCATCGTCCTGCGGGCTCTGAACTATACGGCGGAAGAAATCCTCGATATTTTCTTCGAGAAGAATGTTTTCCATGTCAAGAAGGACGGCTTTTCCGTCGACCTGATCCCCGAGCGCATGCGTGGCGATACGGCGTCCTTCGATATCTGCGATCGTTCTGGCAAGGTCATTGTCGAGGCTGGTCGGCGTATCAGTGCCCGGCACGTGCGTTTGCTTGAAGACAGTGGTCTGAAGCGCCTCGATGTACCGCGGGAGTACCTGATCGATCGCGTCATCTCCAACGACATCGTGGACAAGGCGAGTGGTGAGATTCTTGTGCCCTGCAATACTGTGATCACGGAAGAAGTCTTGGAACAGCTTCTGGAGGCAGGTGTCCACAATATCTCAACCATCTATACCAACGATCTCGATTGTGGCCCGTACATTTCGGACACCTTGAGAATCGATCCCACGAGCAATCGCCTCGAAGCACTGGTCGAGATCTATCGGATGATGCGTCCGGGAGAGCCGCCCACAAAAGAAGCGGCCGAGAATCTCTTCACGAACCTGTTCTTCTCTACTGAGCGATACGACCTGTCGGCGGTTGGCCGCATGAAGTTCAACCGCCGCCTGGGACGGGAAGGTATCACCGGAGAAGGAATCCTTCTCAACGAAGACGTTATCGAAGTTCTGCGCACGCTCATTGAGATTCGCAATGGCAAGGGTTCGGTGGACGACATCGATCATCTCGGCAACCGACGGGTGCGCTCGGTAGGCGAGATGAGTGAGAATGCATTTCGTGTTGGTCTGATCCGCGTCGAGCGGGCAGTAAAGGAGCGGTTGAGTCTGGCCGAATCGGAAGGCCTGATGCCACAGGACATGATCAACGCCAAGCCGGTGGCCGCGGCGATCAAGGAGTTTTTTGGTTCTAGCCAGTTGTCGCAGTTCATGGATCAGAACAATCCTCTGTCGGAAGTCACCCACAAACGTCGCGTGTCGGCCCTGGGGCCGGGTGGCCTAACCCGTGAAAGAGCCGGATTTGAGGTGCGCGATGTCCACCCCACTCACTATGGTCGGGTTTGCCCCATCGAGACGCCTGAAGGACCAAACATCGGGCTGATCAACAGTCTGGCGACCTACGCGCGCACCAATGAGTACGGTTTCCTGGAAACGCCGTATCGGCGCGTGGAGAACGGGAAGGTCACCAAGAACATCGAGTACCTGTCGGCAATCGACGAGGCGGAATACGTCATTGCTCAGGCTAGCTCGCCAATCAACGCTAAAAACCAGTTCGAGAACGATCTGGTGGAGGTCCGACATCAAAATGAGTTCCAGAAAACCTCCGCAGCTAACGTGGACTATATGGACGTGTCGCCGAAACAGGTAGTCTCGGTGGCCGCCTCGTTGATTCCGTTCCTGGAGCACGATGATGCCAACAGAGCGCTCATGGGTTCCAATATGCAGCGTCAGGCGGTGCCAACCATACGCACCGAAAAACCCTTGGTTGGCACTGGAATGGAACGCAACGTTGCTCGAGATTCCGGCGTTTGCGTGATTGCAAATCGCGGTGGCACGATCGACAGTGTCGATGCGGGAAGAATTGTGGTGCGTGTCGCCGATGCCGAAACCGAAGCTGGAGAAGCCGGTGTCGACATCTACAACCTGACCAAGTTCACGCGCTCCAATCAGAACACCTGCATCAACCAGCGACCGCTGGTGAAGCCGGGTGACCGCATCGAAAAGGGTGACATCCTGGCTGATGGACCTTCCTGCGACAAAGGGGAGCTGGCGCTGGGGCAGAACATGCGTATCGCCTTCATGCCCTGGAACGGCTACAACTACGAGGACTCGATCCTCGTTTCCGAGCGCGTCGTGCAGGAAGATCGGTTTACGAGCGTGCATATACAGGAACTCACCTGTACCGCTCGGGATACCAAACTCGGACCGGAAGAGGTTACCTGCGACATCCCCAACGTGGGCGAAGGTGCGCTGTCGAAGCTTGACGAGTCGGGCATCGTATATATCGGTGCTGAGGTGATGTCCGGTGACATTCTGGTCGGCAAGGTAACGCCTAAGGGCGAAACCCAGCTTACGCCGGAAGAGAAGCTACTGCGGGCTATCTTTGGTGAGAAGGCCTCGGATGTGAAAGACACTTCGCTCAGAGTGCCTAGTAGTGTCCAAGGCACGGTGATCGACGTGCAAGTTTTCACTCGCGATGGTGTCGAAAAAGATCAGCGCGCAAAGGATATCGAGCAGCAGCAACTGGCGCAGCACCGCAAGGATCTGGATGACGAATACCGGATCGTCGAGGTGGCGACCTACGAACGTCTGCAAAACGCTCTGCTCGGTCATAAGGCAGCAAGCGCCCCGGGTCAGACCAAAGGTCTGAAGATAGATGCGGACTATCTGGCGAGTCTCAGCCACGACGATTGGTTCAAGATTCGTATGTCCGACGATGTGCTGAATGCACAGCTGGAGCGGGCCGAGGCTCAGCTACAAGAGCGCAAAGCCCAGCTTGACGAGGTTTACGCCGACAAGCGCTCAAAGCTCGAGAGTGGCGATGACCTTGCTCCTGGCGTGTTGAAGACCGTCAAGGTCTATCTTGCCATCAAGCGGCGCATTCAGCCCGGTGACAAAATGGCGGGACGTCACGGCAATAAGGGCGTGATCTCGGTGATCATGCCCGTTGAAGACATGCCGTTCGATGAAAACGGCAATCCGATAGACATCGTGCTCAATCCGCTCGGTGTGCCTTCACGCATGAATGTCGGTCAGATTCTTGAAACCCATTTAGGCTGGGCGGCCAAAGGCATCGGCGAGAAGATCGGTGAGTTGATCGACGCGCAGGTCAAAACCGCGGAGCTGCGCGAATTCCTCGACAAAATTTACAACACGGTTGGTGAGCGCAAGGAAAAGTTGAAGTCCCTCAAGGAGAGCGAAATTGTTGAGCTTGCTGAAAACCTGCGAGGCGGACTACCGATGGCGACTCCGGTCTTCGACGGTGCTGCAGAAAGCGAAATAAAGCAGATGCTCGAGCTCGCGGGTTTACCTACCGGAGGGCAGACAACGCTTTACGATGGCCGTACCGGACTCAAGTTCGATCGGCCGGTGACCATAGGTTACATGTACATGCTGAAGCTCAACCATTTGGTCGACGACAAGATGCATGCGCGTTCCACGGGTTCCTATAGCCTGGTAACCCAGCAGCCGTTGGGAGGTAAAGCGCAGTTTGGTGGACAGCGGTTCGGCGAGATGGAAGTGTGGGCACTCGAAGCCTATGGCGCTGCCTATACGCTTCAGGAAATGCTTACCGTCAAGTCGGACGACGTCAGTGGTCGCACGAAAATGTACAAGAACATCGTCGACGACGATTTCAGCATGGAGCCCGGCATGCCGGAATCCTTTAACGTTCTGGTGAAGGAGATCCGCTCTCTTGCCATCGATATCGAGCTGGAGAGTGAATAGCGCATGATCGTTATCAACAACCTTATTCGTTTGCTACTTAAATCCGACCGGGAGGAGAGATCTTGAAAGACCTACTCAACCTACTTAAGGCTCAGGGAAACGTCGACGAGTTCGACTCGCTGCGAATTGGACTCGCGTCCCCTGAGATGATCCGTTCCTGGTCGTTTGGCGAGGTGAAAAAACCTGAGACCATCAATTACCGCACCTTTAAACCAGAACGCGACGGTTTGTTCTGCGCACGCATTTTTGGTCCGAACAAAGACTACGAATGCCTTTGTGGCAAGTATAAGCGTCTCAAACATCGCGGTGTCATCTGCGAGAAATGCGGCGTTGAAGTAACGCTCTCAAAAGTGCGGCGGGAACGTATGGGTCACGTGGAGCTCGCGAGCCCCGTGGCACACATCTGGTTCCTGAAGTCGCTGCCCTCTCGTATCGGCCTGTTGCTTGACATGACGCTGCGTGACATTGAGCGCGTTCTGTACTTCGAGTCGTTTGTTGTCGTGGATCCGGGTCTGACAGACCTCGAGGTCGGTCAGCTTTTGACCGACGAGGATTATTACCAGAAGCTCGAAGAGTTCGGCGATGAGTTCGACGCCCGAATGGGTGCCGAAGCGATCCGCTCACTACTTCTGGCATTGGACCTGGCCGAAGAAACGGCACGGTTGCGCGAAGAGATTCCCGCAACCAACTCCGAGACCAAAATCAAAAAGCTTTCCAAACGCTTGAAGCTGATGGAGGCATTCCTTAGATCCGGGAACAAACCTGAGTGGATGATATTGATGGTTTTACCCGTGTTACCACCCGACTTGCGGCCCCTGGTGCCTCTGGATGGGGGTCGCTTCGCCACCTCAGATCTGAATGATCTTTACCGGCGGGTAATCAACCGCAACAACCGCCTGAAGCGCCTGCTCGACTTGTCGGCGCCGGACATTATCGTGCGCAATGAAAAGCGCATGCTGCAGGAATCAGTTGACGCGCTGCTCGACAACGGCCGCCGTGGCCGGGCCATCACCGGCTCCAACAAACGTCCGCTGAAATCCTTAGCCGACATGATCAAAGGGAAACAAGGTCGTTTCCGTCAAAACCTGCTCGGCAAGCGGGTCGACTACTCTGGCCGTTCGGTGATCGTGGTGGGACCAACGTTGCGGCTGCATCAGTGCGGCTTGCCAAAGAAGATGGCCCTGGAACTGTTCAAGCCGTTCATCTTCGGAAAGTTGGAAGCGCGCGGTCTTGCGACGACAATAAAAGCCGCCAAGAAGATGGTGGAACGCGAGACACCCGAGGTGTGGGACATTCTTGCTAAGGTGATCCGCGAGCATCCGGTGTTGTTGAATCGCGCGCCTACGTTGCATCGTCTCGGCATTCAGGCGTTCGAACCTGTGCTTATTGAGGGCAAGGCCATTCAGTTGCACCCGTTGGTATGTACGGCCTATAACGCGGACTTCGACGGCGACCAGATGGCCGTTCACGTGCCACTGACCCTCGAAGCTCAGCTTGAGAGCCGGGCGCTGATGATGTCGACCAACAACATTTTGTCTCCGGCCAGCGGCGAGCCAATCATCGTTCCATCCCAGGACGTGGTGCTCGGGCTTTACTACATGACCCGTGAGAAAGTGAACGGAAAGGGCGAGGGCAGTGTGTTTGCCGATGTCAAGGAAGTGCACCGGGCCTATTATTCGGGTCAAGCCGAACTGCAGTCGAGGGTCAAGGTTCGAGTGGAGGAGCACGTTGTCGCCGAGGATGGCTCTGTGTCGGTTGAACGTAAGCTGGTGGATACCACGGTGGGGCGTGCGCTCCTATCGGAAATCTTACCCCCGACCCTTCCCTTCGAGATGGTCAACAAGCCGCTCAATAAGAAAGAAGTATCGAACCTGATCAATGCCTGTTATCGAAATGTCGGCTTGAAAGATACGGTAATTTTCGCCGACCAATTGATGTACATGGGTTTTGCCCACTCCACCTCGTCGGGTGCATCCATTGGTGTGGATGACTTTGTCATTCCCAAGGAGAAGGATTCGATCATCCATGATGCGCAAGCTGAAGTCGCAGAAATCGAGTCGCAGTACGCGTCCGGTCTGGTGACTCATGGCGAGAAGTATAACAAGGTGGTCGACATTTGGTCGCGAGCTAACGATCTGGTCGCCCGCGCCATGATGGATGGTATTTCCAAGGAAACGGTGATCAATCGCGATGGCGAAGAAGAAGAACAGGATTCGTTCAACTCCGTCTTCATGTACTCCGATTCCGGAGCGCGGGGATCGCCTGCGCAGATTCGCCAGTTGGCCGGGATGCGTGGACTGATGACGCGGCCAGATGGAAGCATCATCGAAAACGCCATTACCGCAAACTTCCGCGAAGGGTTATCGGTAAACGAGTACTTCATCTCTACCCATGGTGCCCGGAAGGGTCTGGCGGACACAGCGCTCAAGACCGCTAACTCGGGTTACCTGACGCGTCGTCTAGTAGACGTCGCCCAGGATGTTGTCGTGACGGACGCGGACTGCGGCACGGAAGACGGTCTGTTGGTGTCGGCGATTATCGAGGGCGGCGACGTTGTGGAGCCGTTAGGTGATCGGGTACTCGGTCGTGTACTGGCCGAGCCGGTCTTAATTCCGGGTTCCGACAAGATCGCATTCGATGCCGGCACGATGCTGGACGAGGCCTGTGTTGCGCGGCTCGAAGAATTGTCGATTGACCACGTTCTGGTTCGCTCGCCGATCACCTGCGAAGTTCGTTACGGTGTTTGCTCGCAGTGCTACGGTCGTGCCCTGGCG
>SMWK01000286.1 GCA_004356895.1 Gammaproteobacteria bacterium | reverse complement strand
TGAATGTACGGGTGATCGAAAGTGGACCGAGTTTCGATCGAAACGCACTGGTCGCCGACATCATCGAATTTGTGCAGACAGATCTCGAAATGAGTGCGGAGGATGTGCAGGTCACCGGTATGATGGTGCTCTTCAACAGCATGTTGCTGCAGCTATTTGATTCTCAGCTCGATTCGCTGGGATACGTACTGTTGGCTGCCTTCCTGATGTTGCTGGTGCTGCTGCGTTCGCTGCTTTATGCCTTGATTGGTCTCATCCCCAACATACTCGCGGCTGCGACGGTGATCGCCTTCATGGGTTATGCAGGGATACCGCTGGACATGATGACCACCACCATTGCCGCCGTCAGCGTTGGCATCGGTGTGGACAATGCCATCCATTACCTGCATCGTTTTCAGGAAGAGTACGACGACGAGAAAGACGTTCGCCTCGCCGTCGCCTGGAGCCACGCGACGATCGGTCGTGCAATGTATTTCACGAGCGCTACGGTCATCGTCGGTTTTTCGGTACTTTGTTTCTCGAACTTCGTGCCGACAATCATGTTTGGCCTGCTCGTTGCGATCGCGATGGCGCTATCGTTCGTTGCCAACCTCACCCTCCTTCCGGCGCTTCTGGTGCTGATTCTCGGAGCGCCCAGGAGCACCGTGGAAGTCAATCGCGTTCCGGAGGCGATGGGAGAGTGAGATCCTCGAGATTCTCGAAGCGAGCCTCAGCCATCGCAGCGGCTTCAAATATCGCTCTACCCTTGTTCATGCTTTCTTTCCATTCGAGTTTGGAGATGGAGTCGGCGACCACGCCGCCGCCCGCTTCGATGTAGAGCGTACCGTCTTTGATGACAGCCGTCCGAATCGCGATGGCGGTGTCCATGTTGCCGTTCCACGCGAGGTAACCCACCGCCCCGCCATAGATGCCGCGTTTCACAGGCTCTAGCTCGTCGATGATCTCCATGGCACGAATCTTCGGTGCGCCGGACAACGTGCCCACCGGTAGCGTGGCGCGTAACACGTCCATGGCCGTTTTACCGGAAGCGAGTTTGCCAACGACATTGCTGGAGATGTGCATTACATGAGAATAACGCTCGATAGTGAACTGCTCGGTGACCTCCACGGATCCGACCTGGGCTACCCGGCCGACGTCGTTGCGAGCAAGATCGATGAGCATCAGATGTTCGGCAATCTCCTTTGGATCGGCCAACAGCTCTGCTTCCATCTCCGCATCTTCTTCGGGGGTATAACCACGCCGTCGGGTCCCCGCCAGCGGACGGTTGATGATCGTATCGCCTTCGAGCCGCGCAAGAATTTCGGGGGAAGAGCTGACAATCTGAAACTCGTCGAGGTCCATGAAGTACATATACGGAGACGGATTCAAACTTCTGAGCGCGCGGTAAAGGTTGATGGGGTCAGCGCCAAATGGTAGTGACATACGTTGGGCAAGAACCACCTGCATGACGTCACCGGCCTTGATGTAGTCGCGGATCTTCTCTACTGCCTGCCTGAACCTAGATTCCCCGAAGCCGGACTGAAAATCGCTTTCGAGCACCCGCTGGTTGGTCGTGGAAGCCGGTATGCTTGGCACCGCATTGTCAAGTTCGCGCGCACGGTCCTGCAGCCGCTCGCACGTGCGCTGGTAGATATTGGGATCGTTAGGATTGACCAGGCTGATGAGCTGCATGCGTCCCTTGAGATTGTCGAAAACCACAACGTCTTCGGAAACCATCAGCAGGATGTCGGGGGTGCCGAGGGGGTCCGGCGGAGCGGAGTGCGCCAGCCGTTTCTCTACATAACGTACACTGTCGTAGCCGAAGTAACCCACCAGACCACCGTAGAATCGCGGTAACTCGGGGAGCGGTGCCACTTTGTAGCGTTGTTGGAATGCCTCGATGAAGGTCAGTGGGTCATCTGTCTCCACTTCCTCGGTCACTGTACCGTTCGTCTCGATGGTAATGTGAGGGCCTGAGACTTTGAGCACCGTGTTACACGGTAAGCCGATGATGGAGTAGCGACCCCACTTCTCACCGCCCTGGGCGGACTCCAGCAAGTAAGAATAAGGTCCTTTTGCGAGTTTGAGATAGGTGGACAGCGGTGTATCGAGGTCCGCCAGTGTATCGAAGACGACGGGTATTCGGTTGAAACCTTCCTCAGCCAGTCGGGAAAATTGTTCTGCGTTCATGATGATCTCTTAAAAGTTGGATGCGTAAGCCCAGCCCCTACATGTGGCCCCTCTCGATTTGACTATCGCCAAAGATGGGCCGTTGGCAGCATCCACAGTGACGCAATCGACGTGATGCCCGTCTGGTTTCGGATTGTCTGGATATTGTTGGGCATAAGTCGTTGGGTCCGAAATTGCAAGAGATTACAAGAGATGCAAGAGATGCAAGAGATCGAAACTTGCCAGAGCCTAAACGAGGTCCTTGAACGTTTCAATCACGCCGTCTGCGCCGAGTGCAGCGGCGCAGGTGCCGTGGTTGTAGCCGCCACGCACACAAACCACAGCACATCCCGCGGCGCGGGCGCAGTCGACGTCGGTTTGTGAGTCGCCCACGAACAGCACGTCAATCATCTGGAGTTGCAGTTTCTCACCGGCATAGATGGCCGGGGCAGCGGCTGGTTTTGGTTCGTTCGTGCTGTCGCCACAGACCAGAACATCAAAAAACTGCATCAGATCAAGCGCTTCTAGAACAGCTTCGCTCAGTATGGTGAGTTTGTTGGTGACTACCGCAAGTTTTGCACCCCGGGCGCGTAACGCAGCCAGGCTGGCTTCTACGTCGGGGTACGGTGTACTGCGCTCAGCAATGTGTTGCCGATAATGGGCAATGAAGATCTCCAGCATCGAGTCTACAACGTCGTGCGACTGGTGTTGGTGATCGAGCGCTTGCTCGAGCAATACCCGTGCGCCGTGACCAATCCAGTGGCGCGTATGGTCTTCGCCAACTGGCTGGTATCCCTCGTGCTCGAGCGCGGTATTGAGGGCGACGCTGATGTCTGGAGCCGTGTCTACCAGGGTTCCATCCAGGTCGAATAGATAACCGGGATAAGGACGCCGCCAGAAGGATCCAGCCTCCATTGGGCCTAGCTCTTGGCCGTGCCGTTAAGGGCTTCGCGCATCTCGCGGATCGTTGCAGCGTAGTCGTCGCTTGCGAATATGGCCGAGCCTGCGACGAAAGTATCGGCACCGGCAGCCGCGACCCGAGCGATGTTGGCTGGTTTGATGCCACCGTCGACCTCGAGACGTACCTGGCGTCCGCTCTGTTCGATCAGCGTACGGGCCGCCTGGAGCTTCTGAATGCTCGATTCGATAAACGACTGGCCACCAAAACCCGGATTTACCGACATGATCAGCACCAGATCCACCAGTTCGATGACCTCTGCTAACACGGTCAAAGGCGTGGCTGGGTTGAATACGATGCCGGGTTGGGCACCTCCTTTGCGGATGACATTCAGCGTTCGATGCAGGTGTTCAGTGGTTTCGGGATGAACGCTGACGATCGTGGCGCCAGCTTCAAGGAAATCGCCGATAAGGCGATCCACCGGTTTGACCATGAGATGAACGTCAATTAGACAGTCGATGCCGGATTTGCGCAGCGAGTTGAGCACCAGCGGCCCGATCGAGAGGTTGGGCACGTAATGGTTGTCCATGACGTCAAAATGAATGATGTCCGCGCCAGCTGCCAACACATCATTGATCTCAGCGCCTAGACGGGTGAAGTCCGCCGCGAGAATAGAAGGTGCAATCCAGGGTTCCATACCGCCACTATTCTACAGAGGTTCCTGTACTTGTCCCATGGACCGTTGGCTACGTCGATATGTCGTCCGGGTGGAGAGAAGCCGCAGTGTTTGCGTCGGTGAGTTGCTCAGGGCTGCCGATATCCGTCCAGTAACCTCGCCAGATCTGTGCTGAGACGGTGCCGCGCAATACTGCGGGGAAGAAGATGTCGCGTAGAGAAAACGCGGTCACTGGTCTGTTGGCGAAGATCTCAGGCCGGAGTATCGCGATACCGCAGTACACGTAGTCGTCTCCGCGGGCGGTAACTCTGCCATTTGCATAAGCGAAATCTCCTGCTTCGCGGAAATCGGGTTTCGGTGTCAGTAGCAGGTGTAGTTCAGCGTCGCAGGCAAGCTCCCGCTGCAGATCGCTCAACGGGAAATCGGTGTAGATATCACCGTTTAATATCAGAAAAGGATCGGTGCCTAGTAATGGCAGGGCATTAACTATGCCACCCCCGGTTTCCAACAATTCCGCTTCGCGGCTGTAACGGATACTCACGCCGAATTGGTCGCCGGCTCCCAGAGCCTGTTCGATCTGGTCGCCGAGATGGTGCAGGTTGATGACGAGATCATCGATGCCCGCAGCCTTCAACCAGCGAATCTGGTGGATGATCAGGGGCTCACCGGCAACCTCCAGCAGCGGCTTGGGAGTCGAGTCTGTTATTGGCCGCAACCGTTCGCCGCGCCCAGCGGCCAGGATCATCGCTTTCATACGAGTTCCGTGAGCAAGGCGTCCGCCCGAGGTCGAACATCGCGAAGCCACCCCGCAAGGGGATGCAAAACCCGGTAGCGATCCGTAACTTCGATCAACCGATCCAACACCGGAAGTATCACCGGCAGATGGCTCGGCTTGGCGTCGCGAAGATGCAACCGGGAGAAGATGCCAATCGCTTTGAGCAGCCGCTGAACCGCCGAAAAATCCAGCAGCTCGCTGAAACGTTGTGCGTCTAACTCGAACTGTGTCCTGGCGAGATAGTGGTTACGCCAGTGGGCGATTTCTGACTCCGAGAAGTGGTGATAGCAGTCGCGCAGAAGCGAAGCCAGATCGTAGCTCACCGGCCCCACTAACGCGTCCTGGAAGTCGACGACGCCGAATTGACCGTCGGCTGCGTACAAGAGGTTGCGACAATGATAATCGCGGTGGACACAACACTGGGGCTGATCCTGAGTCGCCTCGATCAGCGCATCAAACGCGGGATAAAGTTGCGAGCCAGGAAATGGAACACTCAGGAGTCCCTCGACAAACCATTCACGAAATATCTCGAGTTCGTCTCGAAAACGCTCTATCTCGTAGGGTGTTATGGCGGGGTGGCGGACGGCTTGGATACGCACGAGGGTTTCGATCGCCGCAGTCAGAGCTGCATCTGCATCGTGTTCGGCATAGGCATCGATC
>SMWK01000285.1 GCA_004356895.1 Gammaproteobacteria bacterium | reverse complement strand
TCCCAGTCCGCAAAGCTCATCTCATCGATGCTGCCCCCGACGGCCACGCCTGCATTGTTACAAACGACGTGTACCTTGCCGAAGGCTTGCTCGGTGGCAATGGCTGCTTGTTCCATGGCGTCACGATCGGTGACATCAACATTCACAGTCAGCACCTCGGCATTACTTGCCGCAAACTCGGTAGCGACGAGATCCAGCGCGTTTTGTTCGATATCAGCGACGACTACCTTCATGCCTGCCGCGCTGAACGAGCGAGCCATAGCGAGACCCAGGCCACTGGCCCCACCTGTGATGAATGCCACTTTGCCCACCAAGTCTTGCATACTCGTTTCCCGGTTCAAAAGCGCGCTAGTGTGGTGGAAAAGCGCGCTTCCTGCCACGTAGATTTAAGTCGATACGCGGTTAAACTGCTCAACTTGAAAGAAGAAGGATTATGGCCGATGTGGATCATGGTCATGGGCGGCACGCTGTTTCTGGCAACACATCTCGGCGTGAGCAGCACGACACTGCGACCCATGCTGACAGACAAACTGGGTCAGCGAGGCTATCTCGGACTTTACTCGTTGCTCGCCGTAGTAACGCTTGGACACCTGATCTGGTTGTATAACATCGTGCCACGCTACGATTATTTCTGGGAGCTGGACCCAAGGCTCTATTGGGTGCCCAAAATCCTGATGCCTGTCGCCTTCGTTTTTCTGTTGGGTGGCTTCATGGTGCGCAATCCCACGGCTGTCGGACTCGAAAGTACCCTCAAGGATCCCGAGCAGAAAGATCGGCTCGTTCGAGGTCTAACCCGCATCACCCGGCATCCGTTCCAATGGAGTGTCCTGCTTTGGGCGGTCTCGCATATGGCTGCCAATGGGGATGTTGTCTCTGTGATATTTTTTGGGACCTTTGCCATTCTAGGGGCCGCCGGTGGGGTTTTGATCGATCGTAAGAAGGCGGCTTCAGTGGGTGAGGATTGGCAACCGTTCGCAGCGGCGACTTCAAACATACCGTTCGCGGCAATATTTTCAGGCCGCAATAAACTGGTTGTGAAGGAACTCATTTTGCCGGTACTTGTAGGTCTTATCGGTTACGGGCTCGTTTACTGGGGTCACGCCTGGGTGGGGGGCGTACGGATTATTTAGCCCAGCCAGAGTTCTTTTTCAGCTTAGGGATGCGTCGATACTCGTGCGCAACTCATCCCACTTGCCTGTGAAAAAGTGATCGGCACCGGCAATGATGTGGCTGCGAACCCCCGCCCAGGAACCGAGGCGAGCAAGGTCTACGAACTCATCGGCATCGCCAACAAATACATCTATCGGGCACGGTGGCTGCCGAGGGGCAAATTCCATGTGGCCAACGGGCGGGGCGATCAGGAGTATGTGTTCAGGGGAGTGAATCTCGTCGAGTGCCCGCCAGACCATATTGGCGCCGAACGAGTAGCCCGCAAGCCACAACGATTTGATGCCATGAGCAAGAGTCAGCCATTCAACAGCAGCCACCACGTCTTCGGTTTCGGCGTGGCCTCCCGAGTAGCTCCCTGCGCTGGCGCCGACGCCACGAAAATTGAACTTCAAAACGCTCACACCGCGCTGGACGAGTACCTCGGCACAGATATCGAGTACGGCATCAATCATACTGCCCCCGTATTGTGGGTGCGGGTGGCACAACACGGCGAAGCTGCCGTCAGCGTTCGGTGCCGGGATGATCTCGCCTTCGAGGGAGCCTGAAGGACCTGGAAATTGAACCTGCATCAAAAAACCCTCTTGAATTTTCTACTGAATCTCATAACGTGCGCATCCGAAGGCGTATTTGAGCCTTGTCCAACATACTAACAACGGTTTTTTCAACAGGTTTACAAGAAGGGGTTGAGTTCCATGGGTGGGGATCCACATGATTGAAGCGGAACGTCTTACACGACGGTATGGGGAGTTCGTCGCTGTGTCGGATGTCTCCTTCAAGATAGAACAGGGGGAGATCGTGGGTCTCCTCGGCCACAACGGCGCAGGTAAAACCACCATCATGAAAATGTTGACAGGCTTTCTCGAGCCGAGCTCGGGTTGTGTCAGGGTGGATGGTGTCGACGTCGAGGAAGATCCGTTGACTGTACAGGCGCGTCTCGGTTACCTGCCAGAGAGCATGCCGCTTTACCCGGAGTTATCCGTGTCCGGTTTCCTCGAGTACACAGCGCGGTTACGTGGCGTAGATGCGCCACGAGCCGTTTCGCGGGTCATCGCAAGAACGGAGCTTGCAGAAAAAGCGCTCGAACCCATCAATACGTTGTCGCGTGGCTTCAAGCAGAGACTCGGGGTCGCTCAGGCGATTCTTCACGAACCGCAATTCCTGATTCTGGATGAACCCACCAACGGTCTGGATCCGACTCAGACCCAGCACACGCGCGAACTCATCAAGCGACTTTCGTCTTCGGCCACCGTGATTTTATCACCCCACATCATGCAGGAGGTCAACGCCATCTGCGATAGAGTTTTGATTCTGCGCAACGGTGAGCTCGCGCTGGATGAGCGCCTGGAGGATCTCATCATGAGCAACAAGCTGCGGGTTCGCACCAGACCCGAAGGGAATCTGCTCGACGCGCTCGAGGGGATTAGCGCGTTTTCGAACATCGTCAAACTGGAAGATGGCAGCTGGAACATCGATGTAGATGGGGACCGTGAGCTTGCGGCCGAGCAGATTGCTGTTCGCATGGTTGCAGCGGGCTTGCCGGTCTTTGAGCTGAGTGCGACACAGCGGGATCTGGAGACTGTGTTCAAGGAAGTGAGTGAAGGAATTAGCAATGCAGCTTGAAAAAATTCGTTACATCGAACGCAAAGAACTCGTCCTGTTCTTTTCTTCGCCGGTGGGTTATCTGTTTCTCGCAAGCTTCCTCGCGGTGACGTTGTTCGTTTTCTTCTGGGGTGAGGCATTTTTTGCCCGCAACGTCGCGGACGTACGGCCGATGTTCGAGTGGATGCCCGTTCTGTTGGTGTTTTTATCAGCAGCATTAACTATGCGCATGTGGAGCGAAGAACGCCGCACGGGCACGCTGGAGTTGGTAACGACGTCGCCGTTAAGCGGCTGGGAGTTTGTACTCGGTAAGTTCCTGGCTTGTTGGATTCTTCTTGCGATCGCTCTCGTACTCACGTTGCCGTTACCCATCACGGTGTCGCTCATTGCAGATCTGGACTGGGGACCGGTGCTGGCAGGTTATCTCGCCGCTCTCATGCTCGGTGGTGCGTATCTCGCGATCGGCCTGTTTGTCAGCGCGCGCACAGACAGCCAGATCGTCAGCCTGATACTCACGTCGTTCGCCTGCGGTATGTTTTATCTGATCGGCAACCCGTTGCTGACCGATCTCGTCGGCGGTGGGCTGGCTGACGTGTTCAGATCTTTGGGCAGCGGTTCACGGTTCGAGTCCATCACGCGGGGTGTTATAGATGTCGGTGACCTTTACTACTACACCTCGATCCTGGCGGTATTTCTGACTCTCAATGTCTATGCGTTGGAGGTTCAGCGGTGGGCAGTAGACGGTGATGCCAAACACCACCGAGGTTGGTTGTTGGGCACCGGGCTGCTGGTAGGCAATTTGCTGCTCGCTAATTTATGGCTTGGGCAACTCACATCGTTACGGGTTGATGTAACCGAAGGGCGTATCTACTCCATATCAGAGGCTACTCGTGGTTACCTGAGACAGCTCCAGGAACCGTTGCTCATTCGGGGATACTTCAGCGATAGAACCCACCCCTTACTTGCGCCGTTGGTACCGCAGATGAAGGACCTGCTTACGGAATTTGCGGTGGCGGGGGGTAACAAGGTTCGAGTGGAAATCATCGATCCGGCGGACGATCCGGCCAAAGAAGATGAGGCGAATACGAAATACAGTATTCGGCCTGTCCCGTTTCAGATCTCCGACCGCTATCAGGCAAGCCTGGTAAATTCGTACTTTGACGTTCTGGTGAGTTATGGGGACGAGTACGAAGTGTTGGGTTTTCGTGATTTGATCGAGGTAAAAGTAGTTGGCGAAGGTGACCTCGATGTGCAGTTGCGCAACCCCGAATACGATTTGACGCGCAGCATCAAGAAAGTGCTGTACGGTTTTCAGGGAGGCAACAGCATTTTTGCCAACGTGCAGAATCCCGTTAGTTTCGTGGCGTATGTATCCCCTGACGATTTGCTTCCCCAGGTGCTTGTGGAATTTCGTTCTGTGTTGAGCACGGTACTCGAAGAACTCAGTTCCGACTCGGAAGGTAAGTTTTCGTCAGAACTGATCGATCCCACGGCGGGTGATGGCGCAGTCGCCTTGGAGATTGCCGAGAACTATGGGTTCCAGCCCATGGCAGCGAGCTTGTTCGATACCAATCGATTCTATTTTTATATGACGCTCGGCAACGACGACACGCTCGTGCAGATTCCCATTCCGGAAGCGCTTTCAGCGGATGCCACTAAACGCGGTATCGAAGAAGGCTTGAAACGTTTTGCCTCGGGGTTGTTGAAGACGGTTGCTCTGGTAACGCCAGAAGCACCACCGCCTTATATGGGGCAGCAAGGGATGATGAGTAATCAATATGTGCAGCTCAGAGACTTCCTGCAGAGCGACTTCAGCGTGGAGGACACCAACCTGACCGAAGGGGTAGTGCCTCAGAGCGCCGATCTACTGATGGTGATCGATCCGGAAGCGCTGGACGAAACGCAGCTTTTTGCGGTGGATCAATTCCTGATGAAAGGCGGCACGGTAGTGCTCGCCGCCGCACCGTATTCGGCCAGGTTGACTCAAGCGTCGTTGCTGGCGACAAGGCGGTCTACCGGACTCGAGGACTGGTTGGCGCACCATGGGGTGACGATGGAGGATAAGCTCGTCATGGATCCGCAGAATGCGGCGTTTCCCGCACCTGTGACAAGACAAGTAGGCGGTTTCAGCTTCCAGGATCTGGTGATGCTCGACTATCCCTATTTCATCGACGTGCGCGGGGACGGGCTCAACGAGGACACGGTTATCACGTCGGGATTGCCACAGATCACGTTGACCTGGGGTTCTCCCATAGAAATCGATGTTGAACTGAATGCCGATCGCCGCGTTGTAGAGTTGTTGCGCAGTTCTGCCGGGAGTTGGTTGTCTGCAAGCACCGATGTCATGCCTCGGGTGGACGACTTTGGTTTAAGTGGGTTCGTTCCCGAAGGCGAAACCAACAGCCACCTCATAGGGGTCTTGTTGGAGGGGAGATTCGATTCGTATTTTGCTGGAAAAACGTCGCCGCTAC
>SMWK01000284.1 GCA_004356895.1 Gammaproteobacteria bacterium | reverse complement strand
GGAAGCGCCTTGTTGTGCGCTGAACGCTATTAGTTCGGTGATATCCATTGGCTGTCCTTGTCTACCTCTTTTGCCCGCCGCTGCCCATCAAGCTAAGCCCACGCCGGACTTACCTATAGTATTATCTAAGTTACTGATAAACCACGCTCTAATCGCTTCCACCGTAGAGGCGTGCGAAATCTGAGACACCGTTGGCACTATGGCTTTGCGCTCCATCTCCGAAAACATCGAGGCGGCCATGGAGGCCATCACCCAAGCAGCCCGTTCTGCGGATCGCAGTCCTGAGGATATCCGCCTGATTGCCGTCTCGAAGCGAAAGCCTGCATCCGACATCGCCATAGCGGCGTCCTCAGGAATTGCGGATTTCGGTGAAAACTTCCTGCAAGAAGCCATTCCCAAGATCGAGGCGTTGGCCCATCTCGGTTTGCGTTGGCATTTCATCGGGGTGATCCAGTCAAACAAAACCCGCGCAATTGCGACATACTTTCATTGGATACATACGATAGATCGGGTAAAAATCGCCCGTCGATTGAGCGAGCAGTGTCCCGAAGGCAAAATGCTCAACCTCTGCATTCAGGTGAACATCGACGAAGACCCGAACAAGGCCGGTGTGGCCCCAGCGGACACATCCCAATTGCTTCGTGTTTTGATGGATCTCCCGAGGATCAGGGTGCGCGGGCTGATGACCATGCTTGAACGCTCCTCAGACCCCGCTAAGAGCTACGCACGGCTAGCGGAGATCTTCGCTTCATTGCGCCCGCTGGCAAACGAGTGGGATACACTTTCCATGGGGATGAGCGGGGACTTTCGCGAAGCAATCGCCGCTGGCGCGACCCATGTACGCATCGGCACCGCGATATTCGGACCGAGAAGCTGAGGGCTCTATTTTGCAGACGCTGACGGCTCTTTTATGCAGACGCTGAGGGCTCTTTTATGGAAGCTGAAGGCTCCTTGAACGATAGACAGGAAAACGATAAACGCGACACCACTCGCATCGCCTTCATTGGTGCAGGTAACATGGCGCGCAGCCTGATCAGCGGATTGATCGCAAGTGGCCACGCCCCGGCCGATATTTGCGCCAGCGACCCATCTGTCGAGCAACGAAACGTCATAGAAGCGCTCGGTGTTGCCACCTACGCCGCAAACGCCACCGCCGTTGCAGGGGCAGGCGTGATCGTGGCTGCGGTGAAACCCCAGGTGCTCGGTGCGGTACTCAAAGGCCTGACGATCCGTGGCGCAACTCAACTCTTGATCTCCATTGCCGCGGGCGTACCGATCTCAAGCCTCGAAGCCTGGACGAGTGCGAAGCAACCCATCGTACGCTGTATGCCGAACACGCCTGCGCTTCTGGGTGTGGGCGTCACCGCGTTGTATGCCAATGCCTACGTAACACCAGATCAGCATGCTAGCGCGCAACAGGTTCTGGAAGCCGCCGGTAAGGTGGTGTGGCTAACCGATGAAGCGCAGCTAGATGCCGTCACGGCGGTCTCCGGTAGTGGACCCGCTTACTTTTTTTACCTCATGGAAGCCATGATCGCGGCGGCGGTTGAACTGGGACTGGACCGGGAAACCGCAATGTTTTTGACCCTGGAAACCGCCTATGGCGCCGCCCGTATGGCCCGCAACGGTGATCCGTCACCGGCAACGCTGCGTGAGAATGTTACCTCTCCTGGCGGGACGACCGAATGTGCAATATCTATACTGGACAACAACAACGTGCGCGGCGGCATCAAACAAGCTGTGGTCGGGGCAGCCCGACGCGCGCAGGAATTAGCTGAGGAATCTGGAGACTCATGAACGAAGTTTTTTACTATCTCATCACGGCTATTCTGCAGCTAGTCACGGTGCTGTTCATCGCACGCTTTCTGCTGCAAGCCTGCCGGGCCGACTTCTACAACCCCATTTCCCAAGGAATTGTGCGGTTCACTGACCCTCTGCTGCGCCCAGTCAGGGTCGTATTACCTGGTTACAAGAATCTGGATTTTGCTGCCCTCGTTGCGGTATGGATTACTCAGATCGTGTTACTGGTAAGCACCGCCTCCCTCAACGGAAGTGCCCTGGCCGTTTTCCCGATTCTGGTCGTTAGCCTGCTGCAAGTAATGTTGCTGTTTGTCTCGGGCATCAAGTGGATCATCCTCATCGTCATCATCGCCAGTTTCATCGCCCCGAGGGGCCAGCACCCGATTTTGACTCTGCTGCGGCAGATTACCGAGCCTGTACTGGCTCCGGCGAGGCGTCTGTTGCCACCCATGGGAGGGCTCGACTTCTCTCCAATCCTGATTTTCCTGCTCCTCGGCGTGATCGAAATCGTCCTGCCGCAGATTTTTGCGACGGCCTTGCGGTGAAACCTCTGGCGCAAGGCAGTGTGCGCTTCACCTGTAAGGTCATTACCCGCGCTAAAACAACGTGTTGGGACACGCCGAGGGCTGGTCACGCCGTCGTGCGACTCAACGCCGCTCCAACTGACGGCAAAGCCAACGCCGCACTCAGGAAATTCCTTGCCAAATCATTCGCCACCACATTTAGCGAGGTTCATATCGAACACGGACAAAGTAGTCGCATAAAGCTGATTCGCGTGGATCATCCAGGCAGGGTGCCCGCAGAGATCCTTGATTAACCTTTTTTGACCCTTCTGCTTGCCGAGTCAGTGTTTTAGACTCCGCCGTCCACTCGATTCCTTATGCACGGTTGTCAACGGATGTCCGATCTGTCTAGAGCCGATTCCGTCGGTCTGGTGATACCTGAAGTGTATCGGCACGAAGCACCGTTTGCGCTGCAGTGCGGGGTAACGCTCGAAAGCTTCGAGCTGGTTTATGAGACCTACGGTGAACTCAATGACCAGGCCAGCAACGCCGTGCTCGTCTGTCATGCGTTGTCTGGTCATCACCATGCCGCGGGCTTTCATGAAGTATCCGAGAGCCGGCCGGGCTGGTGGGACAATTGCATCGGCCCTGGCAAACCCATCGATACACGGCAGTTCTACGTGGTCAGCCTCAATAACCTCGGCGGCTGTCACGGCAGCACCGGACCATGCTCGATCAATCCACGCACCGGTTCGGCGTTTGGTCCTGATTTCCCGTTAGTAACCGTCAGCGATTGGGTGAGAAGTCAGACGCTATTAGCAGATGATCTCGGCATCCGGCAATTTGCAGCGATTATCGGGGGTAGCCTCGGCGGTATGCAGGCCATGCAATGGGCCATCGACTTTCCCGATCGTCTTCACGCCGCGGTGCTAATCGCCTGCGCGTCAAAACTCTCCGCTCAGAACATCGCGTTCAACGAAATCGCCCGTCAGGCCATCCTCACGGACGCTGAGTTCCACGACGGTAAGTATCGCGAGCAAGGGACCAATCCCGATATCGGTTTGATGTTGGCACGGATGCTCGGGCACGTAACTTATCTTTCGGATGATGGCATGCGCCAGAAGTTTGGCCGGCAACTCAAGTCCGGTGACTTGAGCCTCGGACAGGACGTGGAGTTTCAGGTAGAAAGTTATCTAAACCACCAGGGTCGATCGTTCTCAAAACAATTCGACGCAAACACTTATCTGCTCATGACTCGCGCGCTTGATTACTTCGATCCAGCGCGAGTGTATCAGGACGATCTAGTGCTCGCTTTGTCGAACGCGCTATGTAAGTTCTTCGTAATCTCATTTACTACGGATTGGCGGTTCTCCGTGGAACGATCGAAGGAGATTGTTGACGCATTGGTCAAAGCGCGAAAGGATGTAGCGAGTACAGTCATAGAATCGGATCACGGGCACGATTCGTTCCTGTTGCCTATTCCACGCTATTTCGAAGTACTAAGTGCCTATATGGGTCAACTGCACCATGAGATCGGTGATGCGCGCTGACCTCGCTATCATTGCGGATCTGATCAACCCAGGCGCTCGCGTGCTGGATCTTGGCTGCGGCGAAGGCGAATTGTTGGCACACCTGCAAAATACCAAACAAGTTAACGGGTACGGACTAGAGATCGATGGCGACAAAATCACAACCTGCATCAACAAGGGTGTCAACGTAATAGAGCAGGACCTCGATCAGGGCCTCGGTAACTTCGCGAGCAACAGCTTCGACATGGTCGTAATGACGGAGACTTTACAGTCAGTCAAAGCCCCGGACCGGATGTTGGACGATATGTTACGGATTGGCGAAGAATGTATTGTCACCTTTCCGAACTTCGGTAACTGGCGTTGCCGTGTGCACATTGCCTTGCGCGGTAAGATGCCGGTTGCCCAACACCTGCCTTATTCATGGTACGACACACCCAACATTCATCTATGCACGTTCCGTGACTTCGAGCGACTTTGTCGAGAAAAAGGCGTTCGAATCATCGAGCGGTTTGTCGCAGATTCCAAACATCTCAATCGACCTTTGATGAATGTGTTTCCCAATTTTTTTGGCGCGATAGCATTTTACCGGCTGGGGAGCCGTAGCGGATGAAACAATTGATAACAATTGTGCTTCCCGGGGGCGGCGGGAAAGTGCCGACTTTCCAGCAGACCATGAATCGGGATACCCCATGAAGGTCGTCTTGGCCACCAACAACGAAGGTAAGTTGAGCGAATTCCGCTCGCTGCTTGAACCGCTCGCGCTGGAACTCGTCGGGCAAGCGGAACTCGGCATCGCGAGTGTTCCTGAGATCGGGATAACGTTCGTCGAGAACGCTCTTGCGAAAGCCCGTCATGTTAGTGCCTTGAGCAACTGTCCCGCGCTCAGCGATGACTCGGGATTGGTGGTGGACGTTCTGCGTGGCGAGCCAGGGATTCATTCGGCTCGCTTCGCCGGAAGCGATGCATCGGATGTGGAAAACAACGACAAACTGCTGGCGCTGCTTGCCAATAACAAATCCAGCAAGTCTCGATCCGCACATTTTTACTGTGCGCTCGTGTTCCTACGCCACGCCAAAGATCCTGCGCCGGTAATCGCAACAGGCCAATGGTACGGTACAATCGCGACCGAACCTAAGGGGACCAACGGGTTTGGCTACGACCCACTTTTTTTTGTTTCCGAACTGGGGCTAACCTCGGCTGAGCTCAAGCCAGAGGCCAAGAATCGAATCAGCCACCGCGGACAGGCAGTTCAAGAGTTATGTACCAGACTGGCTCCATTCATCTAACAATTCCACTGAGCCTTTATGTACACTTTCCATGGTGTGTGCGCAAGTGCCCCTACTGCGACTTTAATTCTCACCCGCTGTCCGGAACCCTGGACGAAGCAGGCTACCTTCGTGCTTTGCAACGGGATCTAGAAATTCAACTCGAAGATGTTCCCGCAAACTCGATTCAGAGCGTTTTTTTCGGCGGTGGCACACCAAGTCTGTTTTCACCTGGGGCGTTTGCGGAGCTGTTAGACAGTCTGAGCGACGTTATGGTCCCCAACGCAGAAGTGACCATGGAGGCAAATCCGGGTACTACCGAATACCACAACTTCCAAGAGTATCGCGCCGCTGGAATAAATCGTCTGTCTTTGGGAGCACAGAGTTTTTCCAACGTTCAACTCGAGCGCCTCGGCAGAATCCACTCAGCTTTCGAGACGAGTGAGAGTTTTGCGAAAGCACGGACAGGTGGATTCGCAAACGTGAACCTGGATCTAATGTATGCGCTTCCCCAACAAACCGTATCCGAAGCCATCTTCGACCTCACTTCGGCGATTGCGCTCGCACCAGAGCATATCAGCTGGTACCAGTTGACCATTGAACCTAAAACCGAGTTCGCTAGACGCCCGCCGATTCTTGCGTCCGAAAGTGCCGTAGAGGGTATGGAGAAACGTGGCCATGCGCTGCTGGCCGACGCCGGCTATCGACGTTATGAAATTTCCGCCTACGCCACGGAGTCTCATCAATGCCTTCACAACCTCAACTACTGGACGTTTGGCGACTATTTAGGCGCGGGTGCTGGCGCCCATGGCAAACGAAGTCGCCCCACCGGCATCGTACGCACAAGCAAACCGCGCCAACCGCGACTCTATCTGGCAAACCCGGAAGCTACCAATCAGCTTGGGTTGGCAGAGTGCGAACTCGCCGGTGAGTTCATGATGAACGCATTACGACTGTCCGACGGGGTGTCGTTCGAACTATTCACACAACGTACCGGTGTTCCCTTCGAAACCATCAGCGAGCAGTGGCAGACATTGGTTAATCAAGGCTTAGTATGCGAGGAGCGACTGGCCGCCACTCCGCTAGGGTATCGGCACCTCGATTCATTGATCCAGCGTTTCCTGTAGGCAACGCCTGTTGCGAATTACAAGGTGTCTGGACGACAAGGCGAAGTCTCTAACGACGCTTGAACGCGAGGTTCCAGACCGCAAAACCCAACGCTTGACCGCGCGCTTCGAAATTTGTCACCGGTCGATCAGAGTCGCACTCAGCAAAGTGACCCGGTCCCGCCAGATTCGTAAGCGCCAATTCGCGATCCAGTACGTCGAGCATCCATTCGGCATACGGTTGCCAGTCGCTCGCCAGCAAGAGTCTGCCGCCAGGCTTGATACGATCAGCAAGCAGGGCTACAAACCCCGGCTGAATCAACCGCCGCTTGTGGTGACGCTTCTTGGGCCAGGGATCGGGGAAATAAATTCGGACTTCATCCAGGCTGGCTGGATCGAAAAATTCAGTTAACGCGCCGCTCGCTTCCTCATTGATGATTCGTAAGTGAACGAGGTTGTGCGCCTCCATACCCAGCAGCAAAGAACCAATGCCTGGCTGATAGACATCGATGCCCAGCAGGTTCCAATCGGGATGCTGCTTTCCCCAATGAACAAGGGCATGACCCATGCCGAATCCTATCTCCAGACCGAGTGGTGCATTACGCCCAAATACCGTGGACCAGTCCGGTATCGGTGTCGAGCCTGGCTCGGTGGATACAAGAAATTGGCCAGCAAATTCCGCAAGCGCACGAGCCTGGCCTTTAGAAATACGGCCACGGCGAGGCAGATAGGTGCGAGTAGTCAACGCCGCAACGCAGCGCCAATGAGCGTCACCCAGCCAATAATGAAGGCAACCCCGCCAATGGGCGTCACCGGACCCAGCTGTGAGGGGCCGTTTAATGCGAGTGCGTAGAGGCTGCCGGAGAACAACACGATCCCGCTGAGGAAACTCCAGCCTGCAACTATTATGGGTGTCGGGGGGTGGGCGTTGACTTCCACCTGCAGGCCCCAGATTCCAACAATAAGCAATGCCATGGCATGACTCAGTTGATAATTTACCGCGGTCTCCCAAGCGTGAAGGGACGTGGAAGTCAGATGGCTGCTGAGCGCATGTGCGCCAAATGCACCCAAAAGAACGCCGGTGGCGGCAAATGCCGCCCCGGCGATCAAGAATATCTTGAGATGTGGCACTGACTGGATGAAGTTGAGCTAGTTACTGACCATCGTGGACGGCAAGTGGCCTCCATGCCCATCACCCAAGCTAGCTTGAGATAGCCGCCTTGAGTTTTTTCATGGCGTTTTTCTCGATCTGTCGAATCCGTTCGGCCGAGATGTCAAATTCCTTTGCCAGGACATGGAGCGTACTTTTATCATCAACCAACCAGCGTCGCTGGATTATCTCTTTGCTGCGGTCATCCAGTTGCCCGAGCGCCGTAGCCAGCTTGCCGCTCACGTCCTGGCGCCAATCTTCTTCTGCCACCAAATCCGCGGGGTTCGTCCCTTCCCGCTCTAAAAAGTGCGCAGGCGCCACCGGCTGCTCATCGTCCGTCGCATAGCCATCGAAGGCTATATCACTCGCCGCCAGACGGCTCTCCATCCGTGTCACTTCCTGCTCGGAAACCCCCAGTTGATCGGCCATGACCTTGGTTTCTTCTTGAGTCAACCAGGCCAAACGTTTCTTTGAGCTGCGTAGGTTAAAAAATAGTTTCCGTTGCGCTTTGGTCGTGGCCACCTTCACAATGCGCCAGTTTCTTAAGATAAACTCGTGCATCTCTGCCTTGATCCAGTGCACGGCGAAGGAAACCAGCCGTACACCAACTTCAGGATTAAATCGCTTAACGGCCTTCATCAGACCGACATTGCCTTCCTGAATCAGATCTCCCTGGGGAAGCCCGTAACCTTTGTAGGAACGCGCCAGATGCGCAACGAAGCGCAAGTGGCACAACACGAGCTCGCGCGCCGCTTCGAGATCATTCTCATAGTAGAATCGCTCCGCGAGCACCTTCTCTTGTTCGGCGGTCAGAACCGGAAAGTTACTCAGGGTGTGCAGGTAGGCATCCAGGTCCCTGCCTGGTGATAGACTACTCAGTGGTAATAGACTCGTTGTCATTTGATACCTCCGGTAACACTAATAGAGTAAGTCTAGCACTCTATGGCAGAGACTGCTAACGCTTCGAAAAATGCCTAACTCGTTGAAATCAGGTGATTTCCAGGTCAGCCAATCGCTGTCTCGCCGCCAGCAGCGCCCCCGCGATACCGAGGATTCCACCAACCGCCAACAGCGCCAACAGGAATTTGGGGTCGAAGCCACTCATTTCCAAGTCCTGGCCGTAACTCCCGAGCAGATGCGTGAGCGGCGTCTCAACGATCAGCAGGCACAGGCTTATCAGCATAGCGGCGATCAACCCACCACCAAGACCGTAAAAAGCACCGAAGTACAGGTATGGACGGCGAATCTGGCGATCTGTAGCACCGACTAACTTCAAAACCCTAAGCTCCTCCAATCGCGCTTCGATCGCCAACCGTACAGAGGTTGCGGTTACCAGCACTGCCCCCACGCCAAATAATACACCCAACATCAGACCCAATCGGCTGACTATCCGGGTAATGTCGGTCACCCTCTCCAGCCAGGTTTTTTCAACCACGACTTCACTCACTCCAGCGCTGCGACCGGCAAACTCTGCAACCAATTCAAGATCCGCAAGTGACGCACCTTCCGCAAGCGTCGCTCGTAACGATGCCGGTAAGGGGTTTTCCGCGAGTAGATCCAAAGCATTCGCGAGGCTGGTGTAAGTCTGGAATTCTTGCAACGCCTCGGCCTGGGAGGTGACTTTCACGACACTGATTTCGCTTCGGCTACCCAGCGCCGCGGCCGTGGCCGCTATCTCGGCATCCGCCAAACCCAGATCGAAGTACACGGATAATCCAGGACGACCTTCCCACGCTGTTGTCATACCCGCAAGGTTGATCTGCAACAAGAACAACCCCGCCGGTAGGGCCAGAGCAATTCCCAGCAACAGCCACACGAGCAAGCTCGTCCCAAGCCGCGCGCTCACGAAGTGCAGCGTATCGCGCGCGACCCGCAGGTGATCGCGACACCAGGTCAACGGTCCGGTATGTGGCCTCGGCCAGGGGTCTTTGCGGGGTTTGGCTTTCCGCGCCATCGAGTACCTCTATTGGGAGTTTGCGCGGTAGAAAATTGCTACCGCGCAGACTCCTAGCCTGGATTATTCATGAACAAGCTAGCGTGACACATTAATCTCATCCCTGACGATACTACCGTTGCTGAGTTCGATGATCCGAGACCCCATAGACTCGATCAGACTATGATCGTGGCTGGCGACGATCACGGTCGTACCTACCTGATTGAACTGTTCAAACAGATGCATGATGTCCTGCGATAGCTCAGGATCGAGATTACCTGTTGGCTCATCCGCAAGAAGGATCTTCGGTCTCGGCACCACTGCTCGTGCGATTCCAACCCGCTGTTGCTCACCTGTCGAAAGATGGCCAGGGAATAACTGCTCCTTGGGCAACAAACCCACACGCGACAACGCGGCCCGCACGCGCCGGGCGATGTCTTTTTCCCGCATACCAGAGACACGCAACGGCAACGCGACATTGTCGAACACCGTACGGTGTGCAAGCAGGTGGTGATCCTGGTATACGGCGCCGAGATTCTGGCGGTAGTAAGACAGCCGTCTCGAACTAATCTGCGTTACGTTGACGCCGTTGACCAGGATCTGGCCCCTGGAAGGTTTCTCCAAACACATCAACAATTTCAAAAAAGTGCTTTTGCCCGCGCCGGAATGTCCTGTCAGGAAGGTCATTGAGCCTTCTTCAAACTCCAACGAAATGTCCTTCAGCGCTTCGTGGCCATTCTCAAAGCGCTTAGTGACTTGATGGAACTCGATACGCCCCACTTAGTCGATCGCCAACAGTGCGTCTACGAAACTATCCGGATTAAACGGGTTCAGGTCTTCGAGGCTTTCACCAACCCCAATGAAATAGACGGGCTTGCTTATCTGCCTCGCGATCGCAAAGATCACGCCGGCTTTGGCAGTACCGTCAAGCTTGGTGATAACCAATCCCGTCACGCCAACTGCTTCATCAAACTGTTTAACCTGACTCAACGCATTCTGACCGACACCAGCATCCAGGACTAACAACACTTCATGAGGGGCCTCGGGATCCAATCGATTGACCACACGTTTTATTTTCTTGAGTTCATCCATGAGGTTGGTATTCGTCTGCAAACGTCCTGCCGTATCGGCAAGCACGACGTCGAAGTTGCGTGCCTTAGCCGATTGCACCGCGTCGTATACCACGCTTGCGCTATCTGAACCCTGTGGTTGGGCGATGACAGGTACCTCGTTGCGTTCCCCCCAGCGTTGCAACTGCTCTACCGCGGCAGCACGAAAGGTGTCTCCCGCAGCCAACAGCACGCGTGCCCCTGAATCTTGTAGATGTTTGGCCAGCTTGCCGATCGTTGTGGTTTTGCCGACCCCGTTGACACCGACGAAAAACACGACCGCTGGTTTTTTTCCGGCAACTGAAAACGTCTTTTCCAGAGGTCGCAACATATCTTTCAACAGAGTTGCCAACGAGCCATGCAGAGCCATCGTATCGTTTAGCTCGCGGCGTTTTACCCGCGAGGTTAGCGCCTGCATGATCTCCTGAGTAGCGTCCATCCCCACATCCGTTTGCAATAGCGAGGATTCAAGATCTTCCAAGACTCCATCGTCGATCTCTTTTTCGCCGAGCAACAGATTACCCACCCCGGCAGCGAGTTGACCACGCGTTTTACCCAACCCTGATCTCAGCCGGTACCAGAACCCTCGTCCTTCATCGCCACCCAATGAATCTTTGCCAGGTATTCGATCCTGTTCACTCACCCGGGTATCTCACTTCAATCTCAATGTTCTGCTACCTTTGTGCAAATCATTCCCATATCCAACTGTCATGCACAGGATATGTCATGGCCAGAAACGAAGTGCACATTATCGGTGGTAAGTGGAAGGGACGAAAGCTCAGCTTCGCTGCCTCCAAGACTCTGCGCCCAACGCTTGGTCGTGTCCGGGAGACATTGTTCAACTGGCTGATGGCAGATGTCGAGGATGCTCGCTGTCTGGATCTATTCGCCGGTAGTGGTGCACTGGGTTTCGAAGCTTTGTCACGAGGTGCCCGAGAGGTGACCTTCGTCGATAACAATCATTACGCGGCAAGAGCCCTGCGTAATAACGTGAGTCAACTACTGGGCAACGACAAAGACAGTGCCCGTGCACGGGTCCACCGACTGTCCGCGTGGCAATTTCTCGATCAATGCGAGTCAAAGGTCGAGCTTCGTTGGGACGTAATTTTTCTCGACCCGCCTTTCGACTCCGGATTTCTCAACCGAGCTCTGGCGGCAATTGTAGAACGCAACCTCTTGAAGGAGTACGGAAAGGTCTATGTAGAATTACGCACCAACGCCTCCCTGGAACATCCCGGATGGCAAGTCGCCAAAAAGTCCCGGGCAGGTGACAGCCAGTTTGGTCTCCTTGCCAGGGAATTCTGACGCCGCTACCATCGCGCCTTTTCAATTCATTGGGAGGGAAGGCAAGCAGATGAACGTGGTGATCTACCCCGGGTCGTTCAATCCGATCACAAACGGACACACGGATCTGGTGAAACGCGCGCTAAATCTATTTGACCATGTCGTGCTCGCCATCGGCACGTCTGCGCAAAAAGATCCGGCCATTGAACTGCTAGATCGGATTACCCTATGTCGAAAGGCTGTGGAAGAGTTCGGCAAACGCGTGTCGGTCGAGGGCTTCAATACCCTTCTGGTCAATTACGTACGCAGCAAAGGCGCGCGCTTCATTCTGCGCGGGTTACGCACAATGACCGATTTCGACTACGAATTTCAGATGGCAGAGATGAACCAATCTCTCGATCCGGGAATCGAGTACGTATTTTTACCTACCTCCAAGGAATGTTCGTTCATATCGTCAACGCTCGTGCGCGAGATTGCCTCACTAGGTGGCGACATTTCGCAATTCGTACACCCGGCTGTGGTACAGGCATACAGCAAGCCGACGGATTAGTACTCCTGCAACTTGTGCGAACGCGGTGGGTACCGCGTTCCCGTCGCGGGTTGTGGGGTCTCAGCGGGGTTAGTGCGCTAAACGCTACCTCGACTTCTGGCGCTTTCTACTCGTTTTACAACCCAGGCAACGGAGGAACGTTGCCCGCGCAGGGCCTATCAGCAACGTTTCTGCGGCCTGTCCGACATTTCCGCCTGCGGCGCTGAACGGTAAGCTCACCACGAACGCTACCGCACCAACCACTGTGACAACCGCGCCGATCGGTCGCGCAACAACCAGGTCTCCGGTCATCGCCAGGGCGGTAGGCCCATCTTCAGGAGCGGCAAATACGGGGGCGCTGAGCGCGGACGCTAACGTCAAAAATAGCGCGATGCGACCAATATGCTTCATAACCACTGTCCTCAATTTAGTCTCAGCATGGTTGCTACGATGATCCGTCGGTTTCGACGTCAACCTTCACAATCGAAGTAAACCGGATCTCCAGCAAGCCGACTAAGCTTGAGTACTTTACCACTTATCCCCTCTAAAACCTTGGGTGCGTTGGCATTTTGGGCAGAAGTACGTGGTTCGCTGGGCACTTTTCAGCACCTTGATCGGTGCGGCGCAGCGACGACACGGCCGACCGGCACGATCGTAAACATACAGTGATTGCTTAAAATACCCAGGATTGCCATCTTGGTTGACAAAATCTCGCAGTGTGGTGCCTCCCATCTTAATCGCTTCTCGAAGAACCTCGCGAATGGCAAAGACGAGATTGTCATACCCCGCCGCGGTGACTCTTCCCGCCCGCACCGACGGTCGAATACCTGCACAAAACAGGGCTTCGTTGGCGTATATATTGCCGATTCCAACAACGATCCGCCCGTCCATGATAAAGTTCTTCACCGCCAATCGGCGTCCGCGGGCTTGTTTCTTAAGATAGGTGCCGGTGAAAGTCTCTGTGAGGGGTTCAATTCCGAGCTTTGCCAGCAACCAGTGAGTCTCAGGCGGCCCTTCATGCCAGTGCAGGCTGCCAAACCTCCGCGGGTCATTGAGCCGCAATAAATGGCCGTCATCCAGCTTGAGGTCAACGTGATCGTGTTTTCCGGGTTTGGTGGTATCGGGCACGATTCGAAGACTCCCGGACATGCCGAGATGCACGATGAGACAGCCGGTTTCCAGGCACAACAGCAGATATTTTGCCCGCCTGTAAACAGTGATGATGCGTTGACCTGAAACCCTTTCCGGAAGTTCTACCGGCCAGCGTAGTCGGGGATTACGCACCACCGTGGCAACGATGCGCTTACCGGTAACGAGCGGCGCAATGCCGCGGGAGATAGTTTCTACTTCGGGAAGCTCAGGCAACGACTACTCCACCAACAGATATTGATGGGTTCGCAACCTGACGTTGCTAACTTCTATTTGATCTTTGCTTCAACGTAGAGCACGTGTTTGCGAATGACGGGATCGTACTTCTTCAACTCGAGCTTGTCGGGCGTCGAGCGTTTGTTTTTGTCGGTGGTGTAGTAGTGGCCGGTTCCGGCGCTCGATACCAGTTTAATTTTTTCTCGCATATTCCTCTACTCCTGCCGGGGCTCAAAGGACACTAGACCTTCTCACCGCGTTTGCGCATGTCGGCCAGTACCTCGTCAATGCCTTTCTTGTCGATCAGCCGCATACCCTGGGCGGATACACGCAACCGCACGAAGCGCTTTTCGCCTTCTACCCAAAATCGATGATAGTGCAGATTGGGAGAAAAACGGCGGCGCGTTCTGTTGTTCGCGTGGCTGACGTTGTTTCCCACCATCGGGCGCTTGCCGGTTACCTGACAGACTTGAGACATGACACGTCCCTTCCGGGGGAAAAAAGAGGCGCGTTTATACCAGAGCGTCACTGTGCGAGCAAGCCACTTCGTGGCTCTGGCACAGGCTATTCATACTAACCTAAATAACTTAACTACGGTTTTACAAGAGCCCACGCTCCGCCATGGAGACTTCTCTACCACGGCCAACAACTATGTGGTCGAGTACCCTGACATCAATTTGTCGCAGCAGGCTCGAAAGCTCCTGGGTTAGTTTGATATCGCTGATGCTCGGTTCCGCCACTCCGGACGGGTGATTGTGAGCAAAAATCACGGCCGCTGCGTTGTGGGCCAACGCACGCTTCAATACCTCCCGAGGATATACGTTCGCCCGATCTACTGAGCCGAGAAACAGTTTTTCGAAGCTGATCAAGCGGTGCCGGGTGTCAAGGAACAAACAGGCAAAAACCTCGCGCTCGACGCCTGCAAGCTGATGGCGCAGAAAGCCAAGCACCGCGCTCGACTCAGTGAAAACGTCACCTGCAACGAGCTGCGCCCGTGCATAACGCTCCGCCAGCCCCAGTACCGCCTTCATGCCAGCAATCTTTGCAGGTCCCAGATCCCGGCAGGCGCGAAGTCGAGACACTGGCGCGTCCAGCAGCCCCTGAACGCTGCCAAACTCCTGCAATAATCTCCGCGCGAGGTCCAGCGCACTTTGCTGCTTGCCACCGGTACGAATACATACTGCTATGAGCTCCGCATCGGTAAGCGCGTCGCTGCCCGTTGCAAGCAGCCGGTCTCGAGGGCGCTCACCCGCCGGCCACTCCGATATCGGTATTTCCATTGAGTGACTCCTTACCCGCCCCCATTTGCTGCCCTCTTGCGGCGAGATAGGGCAACTCTTAGGTGGTAGTATCGTTACGGTTCAAATCTGACAACCGATCAGCGGACTTCACATGACCCAGCTGGCTGGCAAAAGAATAGTACTCGGCATCAGCGGCGGCATCGCTGCGTACAAGACCCCGAGCCTTGTACGCCTGATGCGTGAAGCACAAGCAGAAGTACAGGTTGTCATGACCCCTAACGCCCACCGATTCGTCACGGCTACAACACTGCAGGCCGTAGCCGGTAACCCAGTGCGGGACGATCTGTGGGATCCGCAGGCTGAGGCCGCGATGGGCCACATAGAGCTAGCTCGATGGGCGGAGGTTATTCTCATCGCACCCACCACCGCTGATACTTTGAGCAGGCTGGCCCAGGGTCGTGCAAACGATCTGCTATGCAGCATCTGTCTTGCCAGCCACGCTCCGCTGCTTCTAGCTCCGGCAATGAACCAGGTCATGTGGGAAAGCGCCGCGACCAGACGCAACGTAAAACAACTCGAAGACGACGGCACCCGGATGCTCGGACCCGGCACCGGCGATCAGGCCTGCGGAGAAGTGGGTCCCGGGCGTATGCTGGAACCAGAGGAGCTGCTCGAAAGACTGATCGATGAGCTGGCGAGTTCTGGCGAGTTGAAAATCGAAAAAAAAAACGTCCATGAGAGAAAACCCCTCAAAGGGAGGAAGGTGATCGTCACCGCAGGTCCGACCCGCGAGGCAATCGATCCCGTTCGCTACATCTCCAACCATAGCTCGGGACGGCAGGGTTTCGCCGTGGCAGCAGCCGCGGTTGCACAAGGAGCCGAGGTTGTATTAATCAGCGGACCGGTCTCGATTCCGGTTCCAGGAGGCTTACGCTGTATTTCCGTTGACAGCGCCGAGCAGATGCATGCGGCCGTTAATGCCGAGCTTCCCGGGTGCGATATATTCATCGGCGTTGCCGCCGTTGCCGATTATCGACCCGCTCACGTCGCCGATTTAAAGATAAAAAAGGAAGCGCAACGGGATCAGAAACTCGAACTCAGTCTGGTGGAGAATCCCGACATCATTGCCAGTGTGGCGGCCTCTGCACACAAACCTTTTGTTGTCGGTTTTGCTGCGGAAACTCACAACGTATTAGAACACGCAAAAGGGAAACGAGTTCGCAAGGGTCTCGACGTCATCGTAGTCAACGACGTCTCCCTTGCGGACATCGGATTTAACAGCATTGATAATGCCGCTACGGTAGTTTGGGCGGACGGTGAACTGACCCTGCCTAAACAAAACAAATCATCGTTAGCTCGATCGATAGTCGAACAAGTAACGTTACTTTTCAGCAAACAGTTGGCGAACACAAACCCCCGACACGCCGTATGAGCTGCGAAGATCTCTGGTCAGGCTGCATACGGGGAATTAACATACACAGCGAACCCATAAGGAACGGCTCTAGTGGACAACGCCAGTGAGCGGGGTAGTGAAGTCAAAAAAACCCGTGGCAAACCGGAACGCATGCCTACCAACGGTATCTGGAATCACGCTATCCTTGCAATGGGTATTGGTGCAGTCGGGCTCCTGTGTACCTTCGCTCTCCTATGGTGGCAATTTGTTGTAATCGCGAACGAAGATCACAGGACAGCGCAAATCCAAGCTCAGCACGCTGGATTTGTCGGCTACTTCAACTCCCGCATTATCGGGCTGAAGCGCGAGATAGCGGCTCTGGCGGCCGCTCCGAGCACAGTTGAGGCCCTGCTTAGCGACGATCCAGCCAGGATTCATGCCGCCAATCTCGAGCTGACGGCTCTCTTAGGCTATGCCCGCCGAGTGGACATCGTCCCCAAGGGTACCGCGGAAGTGGATCTCAACGCCGAAGTCCCCATCTCTTTCGCTGCATTACACGTCATAAAGCGAGCCGAAACACAAGAGTTTGTTGGCCCGGAAATGTCACTCAATCAACGCGATCTCGTCTATGTTGCCCACCCGATCACTCACCAGGGTGTCGCTGTGGGTGTGCTGTTTGTTGCGTTATCCCGCGACTACTTTTTCGACCCGTTGCGTTCTTACGACACGCAGCTGGGTCTGTTGATCATCGAGCAGGTATTCGATGGTTCTGCACCTGTGAAGGTGTTCGAGTGGGGTACCGCCAGCAACAGTGCCAACGCAGCATTCACCATACCGCTGGAAACGTCGGGCTGGCGACTCGTGTTCAAGCCCAACGAAAAAGCAATCGACGATCTCACCAACTTAAGCCAATTGCTTGCACCCCTGGCAGTTGCGCTCGCCATGCTGATCGGTGGAGCGAGCCTCGCTTTCTCGAGCTTGTCCCGCAAGCTGGCGGAAGATTCCAACACCTTGCTGGACTATGTCAGCCGCTTGATGCGTGGACGCTCGACCAGGTTCGATAGCTACCGCCTAACTCTTTTTCAGCAGATTGCAGCGAGTATGGGGGCCGCTGAAGGCGTGGCGCCAACCATGGCTCAGCATGGCAAGATCCCACGCGCTGAATCGAATCTCGGCGACAAGGAAACCGAAGCTGACAAACTGCTCACCCGTGAAGTCGATCTGCTGATGAACGAAGAACGGTCGAATTCCAAGGGGGGTGGCTCCTTCCTGGAGGTGAGTATTGCCAACGATGCCAGCGAAAATTTCGGCATCGAAGTAAGCGCAGGAATGGGTCAAGGGGAAACGGCTCTCGATCTGGCTGATGAGATTTTTCGTGCCTACGACATTCGCGGAATCACCACCACGAACCTCACCGACGACGTCGTCTACTGGATTGGACGCGCCTATGCCGCCGAGGCACGTGAATGCAAACAGACCCGCATCGCAGTTGGGCGCGACGGGCGTCACTCCAGCGAGGCATTGCGTAATGCCCTGACGCGCGGGCTTACCGAAGGCGGAGTAGACGTGCTGGACGTGGGCATGGTTCCTACGCCGCTGCTGTACTTCGCAACCTACGCTTTGGACACGGGCTCTGGAATCATGATCACCGGGAGTCACAACCCCCCGGAGTACAACGGTCTGAAGATGGTGATGGCCGGTGTGACGTTGGCGGATGAACGCATTCAAGCGCTAAAGTTACGCATCAAAGAAAACCGGCTCTCTGAAGGTTCTGGCGACATAGAAATGATGGACCTCAACGACCACTACATCAAACGGGTTCTGGAAGACGTCGCCATGGCTCAGCCGATCAAAGTTGTTATCGATTGTGGTAATGGCGTAGCCGGGTTAATCGCTCCTCGCTTGATTGAAGAAATGGGCTGCGAGGTGGTGACCCTGTACTGCGAGGTTGACGGCGATTTCCCCAACCATCACCCCGACCCAGCCGAGGCGAAAAATCTCGAAGACCTCATTACCGTCGTCAAGGCAGAAAATGCCGAGCTTGGATTAGCCTTCGACGGCGACGGGGATCGTCTCGGTGTGGTCACTGGCAAAGGCGAGATCATATGGCCGGATAAGCTTCTGATGTTGTTCGCCCAGGACATCGTAGGTAGAAATCCAGGCGCCGACATCATCTACGACGTGAAATGCAGCCGCCACCTCAACACGCTCATCAGCGAACTCGGCGGCAGACCTATCATGTGGAAAACCGGTCACTCGCACATGAAAGCCAAGTTGCAGGAAACTGGAGCGCTACTCGCCGGAGAGTTCAGCGGGCACATTTTCTTCAAAGAGCGCTGGTACGGTTTCGACGATGCGCTCTACTCCGCAGCACGCCTGCTTGAAATCATAGGGTCTGAAAACAAGACGCCAGACGAACTTTTTGCACAATTTCCCGTTACCTACGCCACGCCCGAAATCAAGATCGCCACCACCGAGGAGGAGAAGTTTCGGATAATGGAGAAGCTCGCCGAGTGCGATTTTGGAGACGGCACCCTAACTACAATCGACGGCTTGCGTGTCGATTATAAGGACGGCTGGGGGCTCGTACGCCCATCGAATACAAGCCCGGTATTGTCACTCAGGTTCGAGGCAGAAGGTCAGAGCGCGTTGGACCGGATTCAGGATCTGTTCCAGGCACAGCTTGCAACGGTGGATCCTGCGCTCAAGTTCCGCTAATCCGATGCCAATTTCAGAATCACAAGCGCGCAACATAGTTGGCGTCCTGACCGAGGCGCTGCCCTATATTCAGAAATTCCATGGCACCACACTGGTCATCAAGTACGGCGGTAACGCCATGGTCGACGATGTACTAAAACAAACATTTGCCCAGAACATCGTGCTTCTCAAGCTGGTTGGGTTGAATCCCATCATCGTGCACGGTGGTGGACCTCAGATTGGTGAAATGCTCGAACGACTCAACATCCCCACACGATTTGTCCATGGCATGCGGGTCACCGATGCAGAAACTATGGACGTCGTCGAAATGGTACTCGGCGGACTGGTTAATCAGGATATCGTTTCAGTCATCAACAATAACGGCGGTCGAGCCGTTGGCATTACAGGTAAGGACGGCAATCTCATTCGTGCACGTAAGCTGACGCTCAGTCAAGCTGCACCGGAACTGGATGTCCCGGAAATCATCGATATTGGCCACGTCGGCGACGTGACCGAAGTGAATGTGGATGTACTGAATGTTCTGGTGAAAGAGGACTTCATTCCAGTGATAGCCCCCATCGGTGTTGGGGAAAACGGTGAGTCTTACAACATCAACGCCGATCTGGTGGCGGGTCGTGTGGCCGAGACGATCGGTGCCGAAAAACTCATCCTGCTGACTAATACACCTGGTATTCTAGACGCCGAAGGGGTGACCATCGCGAGTCTGACAAGCGACGAAGTTCGCGCGTTAGTCAAAGCCGGTACCATCAGAGACGGCATGTTGCCAAAAACGAACTGTGCGCTCTCTGCTCTGAACAATGGTGTGGCCAGCGCGCAGATTATCGATGGCACCGTGCCTCATGCCCTCCTGCTGGAGCTTTTCACGGACGCGGGTGTTGGAACCAAGATAACCAATGGATAGCAATCGTCGCCAACAGATCTTGGAAGCCTATGCGCTCATGCTCGAAAGCAAACCCGGATCACGCATCACCACAGCCGCGCTCGCTGCTCAAGTAGGCGTCTCAGAAGCCGCCCTGTATCGTCATTTCCCTAGCAAGGCAAAGATGCTCGAGGGCCTCATCGAGTTTGTCGAAGAAAGCCTGTTCAGCCGCATCAGCCGCATCATCGTGGAAGAGCCCACTGCCCAGCTTCGCTGTAAAAAGTTCTTATGGCTGGTGCTGTCATTTTCCGAGCGTAATCCCGGATTGGCGCGCCTCCTGGTAGGAGACGCCCTTCTGGGTGAGAACGACAGGCTTCGTGGTCGCATTCGCCAGCTCTTCGACCGACTGGAAACCCAGCTACGGTTGATCATGCGTGAGTGGGCGGTGACCCGCGTACCCGGCCCCGAACTCGGTACTAGCGCGGGAGCCAATCTACTCTTGTCCGCGGCGGAAGGGCGGATTAACCAGTTCGTCCGCAGCGAGTTCCGGGCACTCCCCACGGCAGGTTGGAACGATCAATGGGTAGCTCTGGAGAGAGCGGTTTTCCGGTGAAAAATCGCTGTATCGTTTTTCCACAAGCTCAACAGGAAGGTTTATTGAGTCGCAGCTATCCTCAAACGTCGGGCTGTCGCACGCTCGCCACCAGACATTCAGAACGCCGAAATACCTCGAGATCAACCGCGTGTTGGCGCCGGGTTTCTTCCTTTTCTACCTTGCGCTGGGCAATTTCTCCTTCGAGGTTTTCGATCTGGGCTTTGGCGCGATCTATGTTACCGAGCACAATACTCGTCAGCGACTGACCAGCCCGGTCCATGCGGGCAGCTTCTTCTTCCAGCGCGCGATGCTGATTGCGAAGCTGAGCCAGGTTAGCCTGAGCATTGGTAATTCGATTGGTCAACGAATCCAGGGCCTGCTCTTCTGCCTGGGTTATGTCTTCTTCCGACTCATAAAGTGCGCGAACGCGCTTCTGTGATGTAAGGCACACCGCTTCCTCACTCTGCTGGCGATTCCTGGTAACAATCTCTTCCGGGCTGAGCTGACGGGCAACATGTTCTACCAGCCGCATGTTGGCATCGAGCACGTCGTAACCGAGTGCCACCCGGTCGTTAGGAATGGTATGGGAAATCTCCTCGAGACCTTCGGCGTTGATATACCGATAGAACCTGGCTGCCTCCGCTTGCCAGGCTAGCGTGACACAACTCAGCGTGATCAACGCGATTACTGCTCGTTTAAGCATGGTTATTCCCTGCCTTACACGCTAATCAAGCACTTTTGGCCTATGTAGCTTCAAGAATCTCACTAGTACCGTGGGTCTGCTGATAGCTTCGAATCTTTCCAAGTGTTGCCTTGAGATCTTTGTTTTCCTTGGCCGCCAAGTCAAGGTATTCGATCACATCGTACAGGCATAGAAGGCTTTTGACCGGTACGCCAAGCTCGTCTTGCAGATCGGCAACTGCAGTTCGGCCCGACTCACTCCGCTCCTGGCGGTCGAGCGCGATCACTACCCCAGCTATCTCGCCACCCGCGGCGCCTACGAGATTGACCGCTTCGCGGATGGCGGTTCCGGCAGTAAGAACGTCATCGACGAGCAGCACCCGGCAATCAACCGCGGCGCCTACGAATCGCCCACCTTCGCCGTGATCTTTTATTTCCTTGCGATTGAACGCAATACCAACATCTCTGCCTTTCCGCGCGAGCGCTTCAGCAGTCGCAACCGCAATCGGAATACCCTTGTATGCGGGCCCAAACACGACATCAAACTCAAGCCCGGAACCTGCGAGGTGATCGGCGTAACTTTCACCAAGCCGTTGCATCGCAGCCCCGCTGTTGATGGCACCAAGGTTGAAGAAGTACGGGCTCTGGCGACCCGATTTCAAGGTGAACTCGCCAAACGTCAGTACTTCCCGATCAATCATAAGTTCCAGCAACGCGCGTTTTTGGCCTTGATTCAGCAAATCAGTTCTCCAAAGCTGCTCTTTGCATCTTCAACAGTTGCGAGGTGCCCTGCCGTGCCAGGCGCAACATCTCGGTAAGCTCTTCATCGGCAAACGGGGCGCCTTCAGCAGTGCCCTGCAACTCGATGAATCCACCGGATTCCAGCAACACGACGTTCATGTCCGTTCCCGCGGTAGAGTCTTCCGCATAATCCAGATCGAGCACTGGTTGTCCCTGCCAGATACCCACGGAGACAGATGCCACAAACTCCCTGAATAGACCCTGAACTGCCAGCGTGGCAATGGCGTCATGAAGCGCCAGAGAGCCCCCGGTTATGGATGCGGTACGGGTTCCACCGTCGGCTTGAATGACGTCACAATCCAAGCGGATCGTTCTCTCTCCCAATGCTTCCAGGTCCACTGACGCCCGTAGCGCACGCCCAATCAGCCGCTGAATTTCTAGCGTCCTGCCACCCTGTTTACCCCGGGTGGCTTCACGATCGTTGCGGGTATGTGTCGCGCCCGGCAACATGCCGTACTCCGCGGTCAACCAGCCGCTACCCCGACCGCGTAGGAAACCTGGGACCGAGTTATCGATACTCGCCGTACATATCACCTTGGTGTCACCAAACTCCACCAGCACCGAGCCCGCCGCATGTTTGGTGAAACGACGGGTAAACTTGATGTCTCTCAGTTGATCTGGCTCACGTCCGCTGGGCCTGGTCTGGCTCATCAATTTCTCCGTGCAATCTCACCGGACAAAAGGACGGACATTATACGGGCGACTTCTGGTGATCCAACAATCTAGAGTCCTGGATTGATGGAGCACCCATACAGTGCCCGCAGGAATTTTTGGGGTAGAATGCCGCGCTCACCAAACACGCTCGATTCCCAATGATTCACAGCATGACCGCATTTGCCCGCCGCCAAGCAGAAACTGACGGCTTGCTGCTAACCTGGGAGCTGCGTTCCGTGAACCATCGCTTTCTCGAAGCTCAATTCAGGCTCCCCGATACCTTGCGCTCCATCGAACACCCACTGCGCGAAATCCTGCGCAAGCAAATCAAACGCGGCAAGGTGGACTGTACGCTGCGCCTCGAACAGCAGTCCGGTCAGCATAAGATCGTGCTCAATCGCCCCGTTTTGTTGCAGATTCTCACTGCACTGGAGCAAATTCGCGAGGAAGTCCCGGAGCTTGGCTCGCCGAACCCCATGGACCTGTTAAGCTGGCCGGGCGTCCTGGGCACTTCGGCGAGCATCGACAGCAACGAAGCCGCGACAGCGGTCATTCACGAGCTTTTCGAGGAAACGCTGACAGATCTGATTGCGCATCGGCAACGCGAGGGTGCACAGCTTGAGCGAACGATCAGCCAGCGTCTGGACGAAATCGATCATATTGTCAGAGACATCAAGTTACTTGTCTCATCACTCAGTGAGCAGTTGCTCAGCAAGCTCAAAGCCAGAGTGGCTGAGCTGGCTGGCCAGGTGGACGAACTGCGTCTGGAGCAGGAAGTCGTTCTGCTGGCGCAACGCGCAGACGTGACCGAAGAACTCGATCGACTTACGATCCACGTGGCCGAAGCACGCACCAACCTTCTCAGCCCGGGGCCACAGGGTAGACGCCTCGACTTCATTGCCCAGGAGCTGAACCGCGAGGCCAACACCCTCGGATCCAAGTCCGCGGTCGCTGAAACCTCACAAAAAGCCGTCGATCTCAAGGTGATCATCGAGCAGATACGTGAGCAGGTGCAGAACGTAGAATGAGAAAAGGTCAGCTGCTCATCGTCTCTGCGCCATCCGGAGCCGGGAAAACGAGCCTCGTTGGCGCGCTACTTACCCAGGACGATGACCTCGTCGTTTCCGTTTCCCATACGACACGGGACAAGCGTCCAAGAGAAAGAGATGGCGTCGACTACCACTTTGTCGATGCCAAGACGTTTGCCGCGATGGTTGAGGAGGGGGCCTTTCTCGAATACGCGGAAGTTTTTGGTCATTGGTATGGCACCGCCCGACAGGCAGTTGCAGAAGAACTCGCTCGCGGCCACGACGTGGTGCTCGAGATCGACTGGCAGGGTGCACGGATGATCCGCGCTGAATTTCCCCATGCAGTGGACATCTTTATTCTGCCACCCTCCCGTGCGGAGCTCGCCACACGTCTCAAGGGCCGTGGTGAAGACGATCCCGAGGTGATCAACCGGCGCATGAGTGAGGCTCGAAAAGAAATGTCCCACTACAACGATTATGCAAATCTCGTCGTCAACGACGACTTTGCCGAGGCGCTTTCCCATATCGCTGCTATCGTAACGGCGGCAAGGTGCGGCAGACGGCTACCACGCCAGGATATGAAAATCCTACTGGATGAGCTCTTGTCAGAAAATTAGTACTCCATCAACTTGAGGTTCACACCTCGCAGTGGCAACGCTGTACCCCAAATATCAAGTTGATGGAGTACGTTAGGATCGGTACACTCGCGTGCTCGCCGAACTGCTAAACCGCGTAACTTCACCTAACACCAAAGGAACTCCATGGCCCGAATCACCGTTGAAGATTGTTTGGAACACGTAGCGAACCGCTTTGAACTGGTCATGCTCGCCACCCGCCGAGCGCGACAGATGCGTCGTTTCGGGGCAGAACCCATGGTGCCCGAGGAAGATGACAAACCAACGGTGATCGCTTTGCGGGAAATCGCGGCAGGTTTAGTCTCCCATGAAATACTTGACGCAAAGGATGCCGCCACCGAGGATGAGGAGGTGGAATTGTCCTTCGGTATAGGAGATGGTGAAAACCGCGAGGCCCGAGACTTCGACCCAGGCCGGAGCTGAGCCTCCGGCTGAGCCTGCCACCAAATCCTACTTTCTGCAGCGGCTGGCGAAACAAGCCCGGCGCGATGACGTAGCAGCACCGACCACCATAGAGTCGCTTATCGAGGCTCTGGAAAAGTATCTGCCGCAAAAGCAGGTTCAGCAGGTTCACAAAGCCTATCTTTACGCTGAGTCTGCCCACAAGGGCCAGCTCCGCCTTTCCGGCCATCCCTATATTTCCCACCCACTGGCAGTGGCTAACATCCTGGCCACCATGGGCATGGATCATCAGACCGTGATTGCCGCCCTGTTGCACGACGTTATTGAAGACACCGGGGTCGCTAAACAAGCACTTGGCAAACGTTTCGGAAAACCCGTTGCCGAAATCGTCGACGGCGTCTCGAAGCTCGAAAAAATATTCCGCTCCCACGCTGAGGCCCAGGCCGAAAACTTCCAGAAGATGGCCATGGCCATGGCCAAGGATCTTCGCGTGATCATGGTCAAACTCGCCGACCGATTGCATAACATGCGCACCATCGGCGTCATGTCCAACGAACAGCGCAGACGGATCGCGCGGGAAACACTGGAGTTTTACGCACCAATCGCGAATCGGCTCGGTATCCATACGATGAAGCTTGAGTTTGAGGACCTCGGCTTTCACGCCTTATACCCCTTACGCGCCGATCGTATCGGCCGGGCAGTGAAGGCGGCCCGCGGTAACCGTAGTGCATTGATGAACGAATTGAGGAAATCTATCGCCAACGCACTTACTACCGATGGGATAAACGCCGAGGTGGTAGGCCGGGAGAAACACCTCTATTCCATCTACCGGAAGATGAAATCCCAACATAAACCGTTCTCTGAGATCATGGACGTGTTTGGCTTTCGTATCGTCGTTGCACAGGACGACGATTGCTACCGCGCACTCGGCGTGGTGCATAACCTTTACAAGCCAGTGGCGGGGCGCTTCAAAGATTACATAGCGATCCCCAAGGTCAATGGTTACCAATCGCTGCACACGACCCTTTTCGGCATGCACGGCGTACCCATCGAGGTGCAGATTCGTACTCGAGACATGGCCACAGTGGCGGATGCCGGTATCGCCGGGCACTGGCTATACAAGACCGATCAGGGTGACCATCAGACAAGCCGGCACCGGGCACGGCGCTGGGTGAAAGACCTGTTGGATCTACAGCAGCGTGCTGGAAATCCCCTCGAGTTCGTTGAAAGTCTGAAAATTGACCTGTTCCCCGATGAAGTCTACATATTCACTCCACGGGGTAACATTCTGGAACTACCACGGGGCGCTTGCCCAGTGGATTTTGCCTACGCAGTTCATACCGATATCGGCAATCGCTGCGTGGCTTGTCGAATAGATCGGAACCTCTCGCCGCTCTCTCAACAACTGCAGAGTGGCCAGAGCGTAGAGATCATCACCTCAGACGGCGCGAAGCCAAACCCGGACTGGCTCACGTTCGTGGTTTCCAGCAAAGCACGCAGTGGTATCCGCCACGCCCTGAAAGACCAGCAACAGGGCGACTCCATCGCCTTCGGCCGTCGGCTGCTGAATCGTTCGCTGGCAAACGCGAACAAGAGCATCAACGATCTGGATTTCCGTCGATTACGACGTGTGTTCAAGGAGTTTGGCGTGCGACGTTTGAACGAGGTACTCGAAGCCATCGGTAACGGTGAGCTTTTATCCTACGTAGTCGCGCAGCGCCTGCTGGAAGCCGATAACCCTGATTTCCAGGGCGTCCCTGTGGAAACCGGAGGACCGGTGGCAATCCACGGCGGAGAGGGGCTTGTCATCAACTACGGTAGATGTTGCGGACCGGTCCCTGGCGATCCCATCGTCGGGCATATGACGCCCGGTAAAGGTTTTGTCGTACACGTCGAAACCTGTCGTAACATGACCGAAATCCGGCGGCGGCGCGGTAGCAAGGGGATCATTCCAGCCTACTGGGCGACCACCGAGGGAGAATTCCTCACCACGTTGCGAATCGAGGTCAACCGTAAAAAGGGGATCATCGCAGAGCTGGCAGCGACGCTCCACGATGCCGATGCTGGCGTGGAAAATATCCACGTGGAGGAACGAAACGCCCAAGTCTCAAGCGTCATCGTGACGCTCTCCGTGTGCGATAGAAACCACCTGGCCCGTGGCATACGCCGCTTGCGAACCATTGGTAGCGTACTGACAATTACCCGCGTAGCCGCATGACGCTTATTCGTCCGGCAAATTAAGCAAGCAGCCGAATCAGGAAATTCACACCGTGTCCAAAACGACCATTACCACCGAAATGGCACCCGCAGCAATTGGCACTTACTCCCAAGCGGTGCGGGTTGGGCTAACGGTCTACCTGTCCGGACAGATTCCCTTAGTCCCACAAACCATGGTGCTCGTAGCAGGTGGGTTCGACGAGCAGGCAAGGCAGGTGTTTCGAAACCTCAGCGCGGTCGCCGCCGCTGCGGGCGGTACGCTCGATAACCTTGTCAAGCTCACGGTGTACCTCACCGATCTGAGCAATTTCCAAGCGGTTAACGAGGCGATGGAAGAGTTTTTTAGCCCCCATTTCCAGCCCGGGCGGCTGTGGGCGTCGCCGAACTACCGAAACTTGCCCAAGTAGAGGTCGAAGCCATCCTGGTCTTCGATTGATGTGTGATTACCGGCCCCAACCAACCCATTGAGACGCTCAAGGGGGTTGGACCCAGTTTGCAAGGCAAACTCGCCCGATTAGGCATCTTGCGCACCACCGATCTTCTCCTGCATTTGCCGATGCGTTACCAGGATCGTACTCGGTTAGTACCGCTGCGCGAGGTCAGGGCGCAAACCGAATGCCTAGTCGTGGGTCGAGTGGTGGAATCCAAGATAACCTACGGACGACGCCGTAGCTGGCTGGTCACGATTGCAGATGATTCCGGGTTTCTTGGACTTCGTTTCTTTTATTTTTCCAGACAACAACAAGCAAGCCTGAGCGCTGGGATGTTCGTGCGGGCTTTCGGCGAGGTCCGCTTCGGTGCCGGTGGTTTAGAGATGACGCATCCGGAGTACCGCGGCTATCACTCTCTACCACCCGAGACAGAACGGGAACTCACACCTGTCTATCACACCACCAAAGGTTTAGGGCAGGCACGTATTCGTAGTTTGACCCTCCAGCTGCAAGCCATGAAGTGGCCTGAAAATTCCGGCACGCCATATAGCACTCTGCTGTTTTTACATGCACCACCCGCGGATACGCCCTTGCAGGAAATCGCAGTCGCCCGGGAGAAGATTGCTTTAGACGAACTCGTCGCCTACTACCTGATAATGCGTCACCGCCAATCAGACCGCGCACACCAGCGCACAATTCCTCTTCCACAAGCCCAGCAACTCGGGCGAGTGTTGCTTCAGTCTCTCGGGTTCAAACTCACTGGCGCACAACGGCGGGTGGTCACCGAAGTTCTGGAAGATCTGGCACGCACCCAACCGATGTTGCGTCTGCTCCAGGGTGATGTCGGTTCCGGCAAGACGGTCGTCGCCGCGTTCGCGGCGATTCGAGCCGCCGAACACGGTATGCAGACGGCTCTGATGGCCCCGACGGAAATTCTTGCAGAACAACACTATCTCACTTTCTCTAACTGGCTCGAGCCGCTTGGAATAAATGTAATACTTCTCACGGGTCGACAAACAGTAAAAGTGCGCAGGCAGTGTCAGGCTGCCATAGCTGAAGGTAAGGCCCTGGTTGCCGTTGGTACCCATGCGCTGTTCCAGAACTCGGTGGTTTTCAAAAATCTCGCACTCACAATCGTCGATGAGCAGCACCGGTTCGGGGTTCACCAGCGCATGGCGCTCAAGAACAAGGGTCGAGCGGCTCACCAGCTTGTCATGACCGCCACGCCCATACCACGCACACTGACCATGGCTTTATATGCGGACATGGACATATCACTCATAGACGAGCTGCCAAAGGGGCGCCAACCCATAGAGACCCGTACCGTACCGGAGAGCCGCCGGGAGGAGGTCATCAGGCGAGTCGGGGAGGTGCTCGCTACAGGTCAGCAAGCCTATTGGGTGTGTCCACTGATAGAAGATTCCGAACAGCTCGAAGCTGCGGCGGCGGAGTCTACCGAGCAACTGTTACGAAAATCTCTGCCGCAAATACGTGTTGGTTTGCTACACGGGCGCATGCCGAGTGCCGAGAAAGGGCAGACGATGAACGATTTCAAGGACGGAAGGATTCAACTTCTTGTCGCAACAACCGTTGTCGAAGTCGGTGTGGACGTGACGAATGCAACGTTGATGGTTATAGAGAATCCCGAACGCATGGGTTTGTCTCAACTACACCAACTGCGAGGTCGCATCGGTAGAGGGAGAGAATCTTCTCACTGTATTTTGTTGTACAAATCGCCGCTCAGCGAAACCGCACGGACCAGGTTGCAAACAATTCGCAAAAGCTGCGACGGTTTTTTCATCGCTGAGCAGGATTTGAAACTACGTGGACCTGGCGAGTTGCTGGGCACGAGACAAACCGGCGAGCAGCAATTCCGCGTAGCTGATCTCCGCAGTCACGCACACCTGATGCCACAGGTGATCGCGACCGGAGATCGGCTGCTCAAGGAAGATCCCGGAGCCGTAAAGCGCCTTCTCGAAGCGTGGGCACCTGCGGATACCGGCCACATTTCCGTATAACTCTCAGCTTGTCTCGAAACGGGACGTGAACGCAGCGAGCATCCATGCCCATCGCGTTAGTTCCCGTCCATTCTGGACGGGAACTAACTACACTTATTGAATAGCTCAATAAAGGTTCAAAGCCATGGCGCACGTTTCCGCCCAGCAAACCCTGCAGTGGAAAGACCTGAAACCCTACGTCAGCCCGCCCCCTGAGGCCAGGGTACGTGGTGTATTGATGAGCCGTGGCAGCAACCGGGTCCAGGTCATCGTGCCGGAACTGGCGCTGTTCGATATTCAGGCTCTACAGCGCATCACCAAGATCGAACTATGCGCGGAACCTTGCGAAGTTGCCGAAACCACATCCGCTGTTCCCGGATTCTACGACGTGCCTGTGATCGTCGACGAGACGTTGCTCGATCGTAACGATCTGGCTCTGACGAGCACCGTGCCGGGGGCATATCTGCAAACCAACGGATCAGCCCTGCTGAACGGTTACTTTGAAACACGCACCTGTCGGCTAACGACTTCGTTAAGCGGCGAACAGATCCAGTCATCACGGACTGAAGATGTGTCACTGATCAGCGAAGCGCTGAACAACTTCACTGAGTTGAGAATTCAAAAGCGCCTGGACGAGACGCTGCAGATTCCCCCCTTGCCGGAGTCGGCACAGCGCATCATTACGCTGCAAGCCGATCCGAATTATAGCCTGGGGGAGTTGGTTGGGATTATCGAGACCGATCCAAGCATCGCAGCTCGGATCCTGGGCTGGGCAAACTCCGCTTTCCTCAACGCCAACCCACCCGCCAAGTCTATCGAGGATGCGGTAGTGCGGATCCTGGGCGCCGATACAGCGATGAGCATGGCTTTAGGCATCGCCATCGGCGAAAGTTTGCGCCTGCCACGTTCCCATGTCGGTGGTCTGCCACCATTCTGGCTTGATACGGTGTTCTGTGCCGCTACGATGGAGGCGCTCGCGAGGCATATACCAGCGAGACAACGTCCGATCATCGGACTGTGTTACCTCTCCGGTCTCCTGGCTAATTTCGGTACACTCGTGTTAGGTCATGTGTTTGCACCGTATTTTGCGACTATCTGCGCACTGCAGGAGGCAAACCGCCATCTGCCGCATACGTTCATCGATCAACAGGTCCTGCAGTTACCCCGGGAGGTAGTTGCCAGTGCCTTGTTAGAACTATGGGCGCTTCCTCAGGAAGTTTCCGACGCTGTCCGCTTTCAGTACGCGACCGATTACGAAGGCAATAATGCTACATACGTGAACCTATTGTCGCTCGCTCGCAAAACCCTTGGCGCACAAGGACTGAACGATAGCCCGCCAAGCCCCCTCGATGAGGCAGCAGCAGCCAGCCTCGGTCTTGATTGGGAGGCTCTTGCGGGGGTGGCGGAACTCATCAACGAGTCGCGTGACGATCTGGCTGGTTTCGCCCGGTTTATGGGTTGATTGCGATTGCTGGCAAGCCGCTAATCGACGCAGCCGATGTTGCGACAGAGTCTGTAACGCTCTATTGAGACTCGAAGACGCGGCCGGCCTCAGGGTCATTAAACACTTCCATGTCCAGTTGATCCTCGCTGCGGGCAACCGTCGTTGCCACCATACCGTCTCCTGCGACGTTAACCGCTGTGCGCATCATGTCGAGCAGCCGATCGACTCCAATAATCAACATGATGCCTTCCTCGGGCAGGCCTACCTGGGCAAGCACCATGGTTAACATAATGAGACCCACGCCGGGTACCGCTGCCGTACCCACCGAAGCGAGTGTCGCGATAAGAATCACATTCAGATAGTCGCCGACCGCGAGATCAATGCCATAAAACTGAGCGATGAATACGGTAGCGACACCTTGCATGATCGCGGTGCCATCCATGTTGATGGTGGCTCCAAGCGGCACCGCAAAGGAAGCCACTTCGTTCTTGACTCCGATGCGATGTTTTACCGTGCGCAAGGTCACCGGTAGGGTCGCGCCACTCGAGGAGGTGCTGAACGCCACCAGCATCGGTTCACGCATCTTGGAGAAAAACGTCACCACGTTAACCCGGGCAAACACTGTCAAGATCAACGGATACACCACTGTTACATGGATCAATAGCGCAGCCACCACGGTCAGGAAGTAGTAGATGAGCTTGTATATTTCCTCAAATGCAATTGTAGCGAAGAGTTCGGTCATCAAGCAGAACACGCCGTAAGGCGCGAGCTGAATCAACATCGTGATCAGCTTCATGAGCACTTCATTCACATCGCTGAAGAAGCTTGATATCCGGGCTCCTGCTGCTCCGGCATGACTGAAAGCGACGCCCAGCAACAGGGCAAACAAGATGATCTGCAACATCTTGCCTTCCGCCATTGCGGCTACCGGATTGGTCGGAACGATGTTGACCAGCGTATCTTTGACGCTCGGGACTTCACGCGCTTCGAATTCGGCTGCCGCTGCGCCCGCTTCAGCGCCTTCGCCCGGGCTTACCACCAGGGCAACCACCAGCGCGATGGTCACCGCCAGCGCAGTGGTCAACAGATACAACCCCAAAGCCTTGCCACCGAGGCGCCCCATACTGCCTGTATTACCGAGACTCGCAGCACCACAAACGAGTGAAACGAAAACCAGCGGAACCACCATCAGCATGAGGCTGCGGATGAATATCTGACCCCCCGCATCCATCACCCCGTTGACGAAGAACCATCCCAGCCAGTCTTCCTCGGAAAATCCAATCTGTTGAATCAAGAGCCCAAGGAGTAACCCTGAGACCATGCCAATGAGGATGCGAGCAGTAAGGTTCATCGTTTATCGATGACCTCAGCCGACCTCGATCATTTCAAAGTCTTCCTTGCTGACCCCGCATTCGGGACAGACGAAATCCGCGGGGACGTCTTCCCACTTTGTCCCGGGTGCAACGTCCTCTTCGTCGCAGCCCTCAGCTTCGTCGTATATCCAACCGCATACGATACATTGCCACTTTCGCATTCGTTCGTTGACCCCTTGGCGCGCGAGAAAGGAGGAAGACTTTAAGGCGCGATAAACTACTTGTCCGGCCTGTAAAAAGCAACGCGGGTGCAACGCGGGTGCAACACGGGCGTGTGTTCTGGTCTGCCACTGATGCAGCCGCTACACTCCTTATCGCGCGGCCAGTTCAAATTAATGAAAACAACATCCAGCAAGTTCGCCCTCTATCTGGTCCTCATGCGTCTCGATCGCCCCGTTGGCAGCCTTCTACTACTCTGGCCGACGTTGGCGGCACTCTGGATAGCCGCCGACGGAATCCCGCCGTTAACGATGATCATCGTGTTCACGTTGGGTACATTAGTCATGCGTTCCGCCGGTTGCGTCATGAACGACTATGCAGACAGGGAAGTTGACGGTCACGTAGAAAGAACACGCAACCGACCCCTGGCCACCGGGCTGATCTCCAAGTTCGAAGCACTCCTCGTGCTCGCCGGACTCTGCACGGTGGCACTGTTGCTTCTCGTGTTTCTCAACCCTTTGACGCGCTGGCTTGCGGTGGCGGGCCTTGCCATCGCAATGTTCTATCCCTTTATGAAACGCTGGACTTACCTACCACAGGTCGTGCTGGGTGCCGCGTTCAGCTGGGGGATGATCATGGCGTTCGCGGCTATTCAAGAGGAGGTACCCGCTGTTGGTTGGCTTCTCTTCGTCGCCAGCGTTCTCTGGATCGTTGCGTACGACACACTCTATGCCATGGTAGATCGCGAAGACGATATCAGAGTTGGTATCAAATCCACCGCGATTCTGTTCGGAAATGCAGATCGCACGATGGTGGGTTTGTTGCAGCTGAGCGCGCTGTTCGCGTTGGTCATGTTAGGTGAGCAACTGGAGTATTGGATCTTCTACCAGCTTGGTCTCATTGCCGTGGCAGGGCTTTTTATTTACCAGCAATATCTGATTCGCAACCGAAATCGCGAAGCCTGCTTCCAGGCATTTGCTAACAACGTGTGGGTCGGTTTTGCGCTCTTTCTCGGCGTGGTTCTTGAACTCTCGCTGACGCAGTGGCTGGCAGCGCTCACCACTTGACCACGCCAGTCGAAATTATTGACAAGCTTGCCGACGCTGTTTGCTGGGCTATGGCGCTAGTAGTCATGGAAACGTCTTCGATCAGTTAGCCCAAACGTTGTACGATCGGTCGTATGAACGCCATCACGCTGACAGGCCTAACCATCTGGAATGGACACGAAATCGTCGCTGCCGACGCTATCCGTATCGAAGGTGAAAATATTGCCGCAGTGGGCGACGGTGAAAGCCTACAACGAAATAGCACCCGCATCTCCTGCGATGGAGCCACGGCCATACCCGGCCTGATCGACGCTCATGTGCACCTCGAGTTGAACCCGGAACACACCGTAGCGCCCGCGCATACCGACATGGATCAGGGCCCACAGATGGCCGAACGTGCCGCCGCCATGGTCCGTAGTGGTATCACCACCGCCCGTGATCTGGGAGGCGGCGCCTGGCTCGAACTCGCCTTACGCGACCGGATCAACGCTGGCGAGTTGCCTGGTCCACGGTTGATTTGTTCCGGTCAGCCCATTACCAGCCTTCGTGGTCACTGCCATTTCTGGGGTGGTGAAGCGGCAAACCTGGAAGAGGCCAGGACCGTCCTGCAACGCCAGGTGGATCACGGTGTGGATCTGATAAAAGTAATGGCCAGCGGTGGACGCATGACCAGGGGCAGTGATCCGAGTAAAGCCCAATTCGATCTAGAAACTCTATCTGCAATCGTGGCTGAAGCCAATTCCCACGGTCTCCCCGTTGCCGCTCATTGCCACGGGACCCAGGGCATCGAGGTCGCCGCGCGCGCTGGTGTGAGTACTATCGAGCACTGTTCATGGGTCGGCAAAGAAGGCTGGGCGTCCGACTACCAGGCACCAATCGCCAAGTTGATCCTGGAACAGGGAATCTGGGTGTCGCCGACGGTCAACAAAGGTTGGCAGCGCATGCTCGACAGCAAAAACAGCTCCGTGCTGGACCGGGTACGCAAGGCTTATGTCAAAATGCTCGAGCTCGGCATCCCGTTCGTTGCATCGACCGATGCCGGTATACCAGGTATTTTCCACCATGAATTACCGCTGGCGCTCAAGGTGTTCAGTCAGATCGCCCAGCTCTCCCCGGAAGAAACATTACGGTGCGCTACCTCCAACGCTGCGCGCGCTCTTGGCCTGGACGGACGCACAGGGGCTCTACTTCCTGGGTTTGCCGCTGACATTGTTCTGGTGGACGGGAATCCGCTGACCGATCTCGCCGCCCTCACCTCACCCGTCGGGGTCTGGACGCGCGGACGCAACGTTCTCGCCCCGTAAGATTGATACGGAAAGTATTACCGTCCGGTTTTACCCCAGCTCGGCGGGCGTTTCTCCAGAAAGGCGGCTACCCCCTCCCGGTAATCCGGCTCACGCATCATCTCGTTTAACAACACTTCGGATTCATCAACCGCGCTTGCCACGTCGCGATGTAGATCCTGATAAATCTGCCAACGGGTCTGGGTAAGGGAGTTCGGAGACACCGTGCGAATGAGGTTCTGCGCATATTTGTAGGTCTCCTCCAACAGCGTTTCTGCTGGGAAAACCTCATTCACGAGGCCGATCTCTTTTGCTTCGTCAGTCAGAAACGTGCGGCTGGTAAGCAGCAGGTCGTTGGCCCGGGTAAGACCCACCATTCGCGGCAACAGCCACGAAAGTCCATACTCGGCTGGAAGGTTCAGTTTGCCGTGCGCCGTCGTGAGCTTCACGCCGCTTGCAGCAAAACGCAGATCGGCAAAACACGCGAGCGCAAGGCCAACTCCTGCGGCCGGTCCGTTTATCGCCGCTATGACGGGTTTGCTCAGCCCGAAATGGTACGCAAAGCTCGCGTCGAATATGTCCGCCTTGCCATACCCCG